>JBGQCZ010000545.1:0-4425 GCA_041495645.1 Gemmataceae bacterium
AGAGCGGCACGCGGGAGCATCCGTTCCTGCTCATGCCGCTAGACGTTCACTACATCGCCCCGGCCGAGCCCGGCGACCTCGACAAGCCGATGCACTTTCAGGTCGAAGGTGAACCGAAGTCCCGGCCAGTCGGGCGACCGCCGCCGGCACGGCCCCGCCGGCTGCCGTTTCGGCGGCTCGTGCGAATAGGGCAGGGGGGACCGCGGCTTGCGTCGAGCCGATGGCCGTAGCGCTCAACGCCGCCGCCAGCGTCATTCCGCGGGCCGACAGGCGGCGGCGCAGCTTTTCGCGCCCGCGTTCGAGCCGTCCTTTGATCGAGCCAGGTGAGCACTTGAGACGTGTCGCGGCTTCCTCTTGCGATAGTCCCTCGATCAGGCACAACACCAACGGCAGCCGAAAGCGGTCTGGGAGGCGGGCCAATTCGTCGTCGAACACGGCTAGAAATTCGCGTACCGAGAGGTCCGCCAGTGGATCGGCGGAGGCGCGTCGTTCTACGATGCGATGGGTTATTTTGGAACGTGCCCGGCCGCGACGGGCTCTCAAGCACACGCGGAAGGCAGCGCCATAGAGCCATGCGGCCAACGAAGCGCGTTTAGTTATTGTGCGGCCGTTGCGAACAAGCGCCAGAAAGACCGCTTGGAACGCATCGTCCGCATCGGCGGCGTTTCCAAGCATCCGGCGGCAGGTTCCCAACACGAGCAGCCCGTGCCGTTCAACGATCGCCGCGAACGCGGCTTCGTCGCGTGTGTCGACAAACCGCGCGAGCAGGGTCGCGTCCGACGCCGGATCGACGACCGACTGGCGCAGGATGCGAACGAAGCGTCGGTTGGCATTCGCGGTCGCTGTCATGGCAGGGCTCCCGAAGACAGGCAATCATCAGAATAGTCCCCGCTGATCCGCAATCCGCATGGTTTTTCTTGTCGGCCGCGTCGTCTTTCGCTCCTCGAGACGAATCCTTACTCGCGGAGACTAGGGCGTGTGGACTTGCCTGGGCGGGACGAACCGTGTCCGGCCGGCAGACGGAGCATTGGCGCCGTCTTGGTCAAACGAGCACCATCTTCGCTCGAAACCGGGCAAATCGCTGGCAAGTTCTAGCCGTTTGCGCGGCGCTGCGCGCCGATTAATTCGGCCGAATTGTACGAATGTTTACTAAGTCGATCATCATTCCTAAGGCGCACGATTGGCTTTGCCTATAAAGTCGTTTCAACTCGAAATCTGGGGAAGATGTCACCGACTGGGTAGCTACCCATTGTTGCCAGATTCAACCTCATCGGACTTTGTAGGCAAAGCCCGCACGATTTGGGCGCGCGCCGGCTTGCGGCCTTGCGGCCTTGCGGCCTTACGGTTTTCCAAGCGGGAAACCGCTGTTTTTTGGTGAGGGACGTTGGCGGCCGGAGGAATTGATGCCTTGCCTTGTCCATACGCACTAAATGCACAGTCTTTTCTTGTCGGCAGCTAGGTGCGCTGAAATGTGTGATCCGTGGACTATTTGCTGCCGCGGGGCCGGCGTCGGGCGGTGTCCGCTCTGGAATCAGTTTCGCTCTTGAGGAGGTGTCCGGAGCGCGGGCTGCGGTAATAGGTCCATTGCTGGCCGTACGGAGTTGTTTCAGGGAAGTGAAGGTAGCAGCCCATCCAGCCCCATTTGCTTTCCAACAACACGCGGCCATCGGCGCCGACGGCCCAGACTGTGGCGGAATGGTAGGCCTCGCCATGTTTGTTGCGATACACGACGAGATCGCCTTGGGCCGGCTTCTCGACAATCTCGTAGCGGTTTTCCTGAAGGATCGAATCGACGACACGATCGGGCAGCAGGCAGCGGCCGCCGCCGAAAATCCAGCCATGGCAATTGTAAAAGCGGTCCGGCGGCGCTACTCTCATCGCCCGGCCGAGCAACTCGATGCGGGCCATCTCGCGCGCTTCGGCCAGCGCGAGGCGCTCCTCGGAATCGGGCGCGATATCAGCCTGCCACAGGGTCAGGTCGCGCCCCTCATCGGTCACGGCGCTGTTGCTCGGCATCATCCGCAGTGGCGGGAGCCATTCGATTTCGCCGGGTTCGTTTATTTCGGGAGGCAATGTCGAACGCGATGCGATGTTCGGGACCATCAGGGCAGCAAGTGCGGGACAGCCAACCGCCAACACCGCCCATTGCCAACGCGGCGAACGCGCCCGCGACCATACCGCGGCGATGATGCCGGCCGCCCGTTCCGAGCGAGCCAGCCGGAACAGCGACAACAATCCGCCGATGGCCAGGAATGGCCAGCCGAACTCGGCGAAATAACCGGCTGCCGTGGCAACCACACCCAAGCCGATGAGTGCGAACGCCGCACCGGTTAGCGTCCCAATTCGTGATGGACTTGTTCGCGAACTGGCGCACAGACCCAGCAATCCGGCGACGAGGCCGAGCGCGCCGAATGCGCAGATGCCAAACAGTTGTAATCCTGTCACAGCGGACATGGGATTCGATTCAATCGAAAATGAGAGGGCGAACCGGACTACCCAGGCGTGCTTCGAGGACCAAAGTGGTACCGCCCTCGCCACGCGCGGAGCATCGCGAACTTGTCACGATACTTCAATCAATCTTACCGGCCGTTCATGAGAGCCAGATGAAATCGGCGGTTTCGCTCGGAACCGTCCGCGTCCCCGGCTCGACGCGGCTGGACTCGAAGGCGCGGCCTAGCTAACTACAACACCACCAGCGAGATCGACTCCGGCGGGTACTGAGTTTAGCGCATGAACGGGAAGAATGACCAACCGATGGCCCTCGGCGCGCGGCTAGCACCGGCTGCGGCGCTACTGTTGATGGCTGTGGTCGCGTACTTCCCAGCTTTTTACTGCGGCTTTATTTGGGATGACGACGCGTACGTTACGGACAATCAATCGTTGTCGGATGTGACCGGATTGCGTCAGATCTGGTTGGAGCTGACGGCATCGCCGCAATATTATCCGCTGGTATTCACCAGCTTTTGGGCGGAGCGTCACCTGTGGGGGCTGCACCCGCTGGGCTACCACGTCACCAACGTGTTCCTGCACGGGCTAAACGGCGTTTTGTTATTCCTGGTGCTCAAGCAACTGCGTGTTCCGGTTCCGTGGTTCGTGGCGGCGGTTTTCATTTTGCATCCGGTGCATGTCGAATCCGTGGCCTGGATCACCGAGCGCAAAAATGTACTTTCGGGGTTTTTCTATCTCGCGGCCGCGCTCGCCTATTTCCGCTTTTCGCCGCCCGATCTCCAGCCGGCGCGGCCGCTGGGCCGTTGGGGCTGGTATGCACTCGCGTTGGTGCTCTTTCTCGGTGCGTTGCTGAGCAAAACGGTGACCTGTTCGTTGCCGGCCGCGCTGTTGCTCGTGCTGTGGTGGAAGCGCGAACGCCTGAGGTGGCGCGATGTCGCGGCGCTCGCGCCGTTTTTCGCGCTCGGCGCCTCGTTGGCCCTGGTCACGGTTTGGTTGGAGAAGAATCACGTCGGCGCTCAGGGCTCAGATTGGGACCTTTCGCCGATGGGGCGAATTCTGGTGGCGGGACGCTCCCTTTGGTTTTACGCGGGCAAGCTTGTTTGGCCGTCGGGTTTGTCGTTCATCTACCCGCGTTGGGACGTGGATTCCCGCGCTGCGTGGCAATACGTCTTTCCGGCTGCGGCGATCGCGGCGGCGGTTGCCTGTTGGCTTGGCCGGCGGCGCTGGGGCCTCGGCCCGTTCGTCGCCTGCCTCTTTTTCGCCGGCACGCTCTTTCCCGCGCTCGGTTTTTTCGACGTTTACCCCATGCGCTACTCCTTCGTCGCCGATCACTTTCAATATCTCGCTAGCGTTGGCGTGCTCGCGGTGATCGTGGCGGCGGGTCGAGCGGTCTTGCAGCGAATGGCCGCCGATCGACCGGCGGTTCCGATTGGTGTTGGAGCGTTGGGCCTTTTTGTCTTGACGCTGTTGACCTGGGCGCAGACCGACACCTTCGCGGACTTGAAGACACTTTGGACCGAGACGCTGGTCGAGAACCCCGATTGCTGGTTGGCGCACAACAATCTCGGCAACCTGCTTCTCGACGAGCGCAAATACGACGAAGCGCAGCGCCACTACCAGGAAGCGGTCCGGCTGAAGCCCAATGATCCGCACAACCACCATAATCTGGGACAGGCCTATTGGTTCCAGGGCAAAATCGAGCAGGCCGCCAGCGCGTTCGAGGAGGCGGTGCGACTGGACCCGAATTACGCGGAAGCGCATTTCAAATTAGGATTCGCGTTTCGCCGCCGGGAAAAAATCGACGACGCCATCGCGCACTTTCAGACGGCGGTGAGATTGCGGCCGGATTTCGTCGATGCACGTAATAATTTGGGCGTGGCCTTGGCGTTTCAAGGGAAATACACGGAGGCGATCGCTCAGTTTCAGGAGGCCGCGAGGTTCGAGCCAAACGACCCGGCGATTTATGTGAATCTGGCG
>JBGQCZ010000546.1:0-4409 GCA_041495645.1 Gemmataceae bacterium
ACAGACGCCGCGACCCGAAATTCCCCGTGGGTCGCAATCCGCACGGAGCTTGTGTACTATGGAGCCGATTCGTTCCTAGCCGTGCAGTTGAAGTCGGATAGTTCGGATAGTAAGGTCATCGATTATGCAGTTTGACGACGCATCAGGCCCGGTTCTCGGCTTCAAACGCCGCTGGTATCACGAGTTGACCCGTTACCACTGGTTCGTGCTGATCGTGGCGGCGCTGGGGTGGCTCTTCGACACGATGGACCAGCAATTATTCAACCTCGCACGTTCGCCGGCGATCAGCGATTTGCTTCGTTTGCCCCCGTCGCATGAAGACGCCAAGCAAATGGGCGGAATCGCGACGATGATTTTCATGTTGGGATGGGCCTCCGGGGGAATCGTGTTCGGCATTATGGGCGACCGCATCGGCCGGGCCAAGACGATGCTCCTGACGATTCTCGTCTATTCGATCTGCACCGGCCTGAGCGCTTTTTCGATCGGGGTCTTGGACTTCGCGTTCTACCGTTTCCTGACCGGTCTCGGGGTTGGCGGCGAATTCGCGGTAGGGGTCGCCTTGGTGGCAGAAGTGATGCCGGAGCGTTCGCGAACTTCGGCGCTCGGGGCGCTTCAGGCGTCGTCGGCGATCGGCAATATGATCGCCGCGATCATCAGTATCATTTTGGGCGAATTGCAGGCGGCCGGCTCGTTGGGTGGAATCAAGGCGTGGCGGCTCATGTTCGTGATCGGCACCGTCCCTGCACTGCTGGCGATCCTGATCCGGCGGCGCTTGAAGGAACCCGAGCGCTGGAAAACCGCCGTGGCCGGGGCGGACGGAAAAATCAAGAAACCGTCCATGTTCGAATTATTTCGCGAGCCCATCTTGCGCAAGCACGCGTTCATCGGTTTGGCGATGGGGTTCGCGGGCGTGGTGGGTTTGTGGGGAATCGGTTTTTTCAGCTTTGAGCTGACCCGCGCCGTATTTCGGGAGACGTTTGAGAACCAATTCATCCAGCAAGGCCTCGCCGATGGAACACTGGCGGCGGGATTCAGTCCCGACCAAACCAGGGCCTACTTGGAACCGTTTCAAGCCGCCATCGGCGGAAAGCTGACGTTTTGGGCCGGGATTGTGTCTTTATTGCAAAACCTTGGCGGCTTTTTCGGGATTTACAGTTTCAGCGTGGTGGCGCAGCGGATCGGGCGCAAACCGACTTTCTTGATTAGTTTCTTGCTGGCGATGGGGGCTACTGCCGGCACGTTTTGGTTCCTGCGCCACTTCTCGGACGTGTTCTGGATGATTCCGATCCTGGGATTCTGCCAATTGACGCTGTTTGGCGGCTACGCAATCTACTTCCCTGAATTGTTCCCGACCCGGCTTCGCAGTACCGGCATATCGTTTTGCTATAACGTCGGTCGCTTCGTTGCAGCGCCCGGTTCTCTTGTGTTGAGCTTGCTCGCCACTTCGGTCTACGGCCGATTTGGCGACGTGATGAGTTGGCGGCTAGCCGGCGTCACGATGTGCTCGGTCTTTTTTGTCGGTTTGATCGCCTTGATCTTCGCGCCTGAAACCAAAGGCAAACCGTTGCCCGAATGAGGATGTGAATGACGACGACCGAAGCAACTCCCGAGTGGTTAACTCTTCGCGGCGGTGAACTGCGCCGTGGGGTGATTGCCGAAACTTGGCTGGTCTTGCTCGACGGTAGCCCGAACTACCGGCTGTTTGTGACTCCCGCGATGGGCAAATTCACCTGCGTTGTCGTGCAAACCAACAACGGCAAGCGCCTCGACAAGGGCCGAGAGTATCCAACTGTGAACGAGGCGCTGACCGGCGGACTCGAAGAGCTTCGCGAAGTGCTAGGCTGGTGATGCTCCGTTGATAGAATTGAATGTGAACAAACAGTCGGGAGATTGTGGAAATGCGGCATGTGTTGTCGGCGCTGGTACAGAATCAGCCGGGCGTGTTGGCCCATATCTCGGGCATGCTCGCGTCGCGTAGCTTCAACATCGACAGCTTGGCTGTCGGCGAGACGGAAAAACCCGATCTCTCACGCATGACCTTCGTCGTCCACGGCGACGATTCCGAACTTGAACAGGTCCGCAAGCAACTGGGCAAGATCGTCACCGTCGTCAAGGTGATGGACATTTCCAGCGAGGACTTCGTCGAACGCGACCTGATGTTGATCAAAGTCAAAGCGCAGCCGAGTCAACGGGTCGAGATTTCGTATTTGGTCGAAATGTTTCGCTCGCGCGTCGTGGATATTTCGGCCGATTCAGTGATGGTGGAGCTGAGCGGTCGCGAGCAGAAAATCGAAGCGTTCATCGAACTGATGCGGCCGTACGGAATCATCGAACTGGCGCGCACGGGGCGAATTGCCTTGGTCCGCGGCGTGCCCGCGCCCACGGAGGAAACATGACCGCCAAGGAAATGCTGTTGCCGACCCGCGAACTCAGTCTGGCGATCCAACAAACGCTCGCGGAACTCAAGCCCGGTCAGCGAATCCGGATTATTCAAAGCATTCGCGTCGGCGACCGCCAATGGACCACGACCGTTGAAGGCGTTTTCCGCAACATCAATTATCTCGCGACCGGCCTCAGCACCGACCGCTTGCCCGAAGATGACATCGTGATGCCGACCGTCCATTTCGCCAAAGACAACGGCGAGCTGAGCAGCATCGCGCTGGATGAGAACACGAAGGTGTCGGTCATCTAACCTCGGGCTGTTCAAATCACAACAAAACAGGGATAACGCTAATAGGAAGAGGAATACCCACGGATTGAATACCACGGATGAAAACCAATTCAGATATCCGTGGTAGTCAATCCGTGGGCAATTCTCTTCTGATTGAGTTCAATTCATGAGAGACTGATTCCCGATTTTTTCGCTTCCTCCTTGCTCCTCGCGCGCTCGGGCATTAGAATCGCCGTGACCTTTGCCCACCTGGGAGGAGCACCACATGTCTCACGAGCAAGACAAATCGCGCGGCGGTTTGTCGCGGCGGGCCTTCTTGAAAGGCTCCGGCGTGACGGCGGCCGCGACAGCCCTAGCGCAGGTTCCCCTGCCGCATACGGTCTTCGCCGACGACAAGCCCGATGCGGGCGATGGAGCGGTCGCCATCGGGCCCGGCCCGGTTCAACTCGAACTCAACGTCAACGGCATGAAGATGACGACGAAGGTCGAGCCGCGCGTGACGCTGCTCGATGCCCTTCGCAATTATCTCGATGTGACGGGTTGCAAACGTGTGTGCGATCGCGGCACGTGCGGCGCCTGCACCGTGATGATCGACGGCAAGACCGTTTACGCCTGTACGATGCTCGCCCTCGAAGCACGCGGCAAGCAAATCCGCACGGCCGAATCGCTCAATGCCGACGGCAAGCTCGATGCGGTGCCGGAAGCGTTCGTGAAGGCCGATGCTCAACAGTGCGGGTTCTGCACGCCGGGCTTTGTGGTTTCGATGCGGGCCGTGTTTGACAAGAATCCGAATGCGACTCCGCAACAAGTGGAAGACGGGTTGGCGGGCAACATTTGCCGTTGCGGCACTTACGAACAAATGCGCGGCGCCATCGCGATGTTGTGCGAAAAAAAGAAGGGAGGCTGACCCATGGCAACGAAATGGCCCAAAAAGCGCCGTTTGATCGGCACCAGAATCACACGCATCGATGGCCCGGCGAAGTCAACCGGCCTTGCGAAATACAGTTTTGACGTGAACCGGCCGGGAATGCTGCACGGGATGATCTTTCGCTGTCCGCTGGCGCACGCCAAGATCAAGAGCATCGACATTTCCGCGGCAGAAAAAATGCCCGGTGTGAAAGCGGTCGTGCTCATTAACAATGCCGCTGCCGGGAAGGAGCTATTCTTCGCGGGCCAGGAAATCGCGGCACTGGCCGCCGATACCGAAGAGCATGCCGCGGATGCGCTCCGCGCCATCAAGGTCGAATACGATCCCCTTGACTTCTTCGTCCGCGAGGAAGACGCGCTCAAGTCGACCAAGAAGACCGTCAGCGGGCCCGGCAACTCCAACGCGGTCTCCGGCGGCAATCTTTACACCAAGGGCGACGTGGAGAAGGCCTACCGGAATTCCGACGCGGTTGTCGAAGGCACTTACGGCGCGGCGGTGATTTGCCATCATTGCTTGGAACCGCACGGGCTCGTCGCCGAATGGGGCGCGGACGGCGGTTTGACTGTGTGGGCCTCAACTCAAGCGACAACCGGCGTGGCAGGTGCGTTAGCGCAACGGTTCGCCATTCCGCCGACCAAAGTGAAATGCATCACGCCTTACATGGGCGGCGGCTACGGCAGCAAGTTCAGCGTCGACCGCTGGGGCATCGAGTGCGCCAGGCTCGCCAAGCTGGCGGGCGCGCCGGTGAAGCTGATGCTGGACCGCCGGGCGGAGATCACCGTCGCCGGCGACCGGCCGTCGGCCTACGGC
>JBGQCZ010000547.1:0-4384 GCA_041495645.1 Gemmataceae bacterium
AAAATGGTGGGCCTCGACCGGGACTGAGAGCCCGGTCTCGACCTACCCTACGAGACTGGAGAGATCGTCACAGTTTTTTCAGCAATTCTTTCCAACGGGTCCAGGCTTCGTCGTGGCCCTTCTTGTTGGCCGCGTTGGCATCGGGCGCTGTGCCGGCGCGCATGAAACCGTGCCCGGCGCCCTCGTAGGTGACCGGGTCGTACGACTTCTCGGCCTTCTTCATCAGGTCCGTGGATTTGGGAATCGTCGCGTTGATGCGATTGTCGTTGCCGCCGTAGAAACCGTAGACCGGGCAATTGATCTTCGCGACGGCTTCTTCCTTCTCGGGGCCGGAGCCGTAAAAGACAAACGCGGCTTTGATGGTCTTGTTGTTTGTCGCAAAGCGAAACGTCTGCCCGCCGCCCCAACAGAAACCGCCAACTGCAATCTTGCCGTTGCAAGCCGGCAACTTCGTGACGTATTCCACGCAAGCGTTCAAATCTGCCGTGACCTGATCCGGCGGCAGTTTTTGGATCGCGGCCCGCGCCCCGTCGGCGCCGCCCAACTCCGCCGTCCCGCCCCCCTTTGGCCCAGCGCCCGAAAGCAAGTCCGGCGCAATCGCGATGTACCCCGCCTCGGCTAGCTCGTCGGCGACCAGGCGAACCCAATCGGTCAGACCGAAGATCTCGTGAATCACCACCACCGCCGTCGCCTTGTCCTTGACCTCGGGATAGACGACGAACGATTGCACTTCCCGGTCGCCGTGTTTCACTTTGACCCATTCGCCATGCCGCGACGACTTCTCCAATTTGGCCTTCGCCCAATCCTGCGCGCTGCCGAGCGTTGCCGCAAACAGCAACACCACTGCCGACCCGATGAACCGATTCATGGTTGTTCCTCTCCGAGAGAAATGAAAGCATCCGCGGTACCCACCGGCATCTTATGCGGACCGGCATGTAAAACGGAATTCATTTCGTTCGCGTGGGCCGCGTGAACGGAATAAATTCCGTTCTACGAGCGACGACTCCGATTGACACATCCCGCGAAAAGAAGTACGAGAAGCCAACTTTGGTGAACCAAATTTGGTTCCCGCGATTTCACCGCCCGCTTCGGAAAGGAGTCCGAGCCCATGGCCCGACCCGCCACGCGCGATCTCACCGAGCGCGAACTCGAAGTCATGCACGTCTTCTGGTCGCACGGCGAAATGACCGCCCAGGATGCCCGCGACCGGCTCGCCGACGCCGGCACCGACCGTGCTTACACCACCGTCGCCACTTTGGTTCGCATCCTGCACGAAAAGAACTTTCTCGAACCGACCAATTCCGAGCGGCCGTTTCGCTATGTGCCGGCCCGGCCGTATGAGGAAGTCTCGCGGCGCTTGCTCGACGACGTGATCGAGCGCGTCTTCCTCGGCTCGCGCGAGCAACTGCTGGTGCGGCTGCTAGGTCAACGCCGGCTCACCGTGAAGGAGCGTGCCCTGCTCGAATCGATTCTGCAGGAGGCCGGCCAATGAACGAACTCGCTTCTTCCCTGGGCTGGCTGATGCTTCAGGTCACTGCGATTGCTTTGGTCGCCTGGGCGATTGAAGCGGGCTTGGCGCGCCGTTGTCCGGCCGCGGCAGCTCGGCTTTTGGCCGTCACATTCGTGGCCGTCGGCTTGCTCACGTTGCTCTCGTTCGGCCCGTTGCCCAAATGGTGGACGTGGCAGGGCCCGCTCCACGCTCCGCCGGTCGCGATGGAACTGCCGTTAGACGAATCGACAGATTCGCCGAGCCAATCCGCGATCGAGGATCCCGGCTCGACTTCGGGTTGGTGGTTCAGCCTGAGTTTGCCGAGGATTGTCGCGCCCGCTATCCCGGCGCGAAGTGCGTTCGCCGACGCCGGGCGCTGGCTCGCGATTGCCTGGCTTATCGGCATGGCGCTCGCGCTGTCGCGGTTGATGTTCGGCTTGCTGAACGCCTGGATGATTCGGCGACAAAGCCGATCCATTGGGCGAGCGGCAGGAGCAAATCTACCCGTAGCCGCAGGCTTTAGCCTGCGCGGGGGAGCACGGGCAACCCTACGCAGGCTAAAGCCTGCGGCTACGGGTAAGCCTGCGGCTACGGGTAAGCCTGCGGCTACGGGTAAGCCTGCGGCTACGGGTAAGTTTGAACTCGCTGTTCGCCTTGCCGATGCGCGCGTTGTTGAAATGTTATCCAACTTGGCGGCCAAGATGGGTTGCCGCCGAACAATCGAATTGCGCGAAGCGAATCTACCCGGTCTCCCCGCAACGGCCGGTTGGTTACGGCCGCTGATTCTCCTACCACTCGATTGGCGCGAGTGGACCGAAACGGAATTGCGTGCCGCTCTCGTCCACGAACTGGCTCACATCCGTGCCGCCGATTATCTGACGAACATCATCGCGAGATTGGGTTTGGCTCTTCACTTCTATCATCCGCTGATGCGCTGGTTGTTGGCAAGGATGCAATTGCGGCAGGAGTTGGCGGCCGACGCGTTGGCGTCGCGACATGCCGGCGGGCCGCGCGATTATCTGCGGGCTCTAGCTACGTTGGCTCTGCGCTCGCAAAGCCGGTGCTCGGGTGGTCCGGCCCGGTTGTTTCTGTCCGCCCACGGGGGCGCGATTTCCAGGAGGGTGCACATGTTGCGGAACGCGAAAGAGGCCCGCCCGGTTTCCCGGACGGTTCGCGGACTGGCATTGGCGATCATGATTGGGGTCGTGGTAGCGGTTTCGGCCGTGCGCGGCCCGGCCCAACCGCCGAAACCAACCGAGCCAATAGCGGTCGAAAACAATTTGGAGCCGTTCGATTTGAGTTACGTGGCCGCGAACGATTCGTTGCCCACCCACGCGATCGTCGCGATTCGCCCGCGTACGATGTTGATGCTGCCGGGCATGGAGGCATTTCGCAAGCAGAACGACCTCGGCCTCGCGGAGATCGCGAAGGCCTGCGGGGGTTCGCTGCCGGACGGCTTCTCGCTGACCGACATCGACCAGATCGTCGCCGAGGCCCGCTTCGATTCCAAAGGCACCGGCGAGCCCGGCAGCCGCTCGATCATGCTCGGCAGCGACAATTTCCTGATCCGGATGCACAAGGACGTCGAATGGGACAAGCTGCTCAAGCAACTATTCGGAGCGGTCGAAATCAAGCAACACGATGGCAAGACTTTCTACACCGTCAAAGCCAAAATCATCGGGCCGATGGCCATGACTTTCTTCGCACCCGACAAGCGAACGCTGATTGCGGCCCAGGAAAAAGACGGCAAGCCGGTCGTGCCGGCGAAACGCGATCCGTCGAAGCCGAACTTTTTCGGGTCGAGTTGGAGCGAAATTGAACGGGCTCACATCGCGGTCGCCCTCGACAACCGCGATGGTTGGTATGCGAAGAAATTCGTTGTCGATTTGAAAGGCCTGCCCGGCGTGAAAGCAGTCGAAATCGCCAAAACGATGTGCCTGGGCGCCTGGTTCGGCGACGACATTCGCGGCACGGTGAGCATCGAGTCGGCGAACGAGACGGACGCCAAGAAGGGTTTCGAAGCGCTGGCCGAGATGTTCAAGCACATTTCCGAATTATGCAAGTCGAAACCGGACATCGCCGCCGATCCGGAGGCCAAAGTGTTCGCGGAAATGCTGAAATCCGGCAAGCTACAGCTCAACGGCGCGCGCATCCAGGCCGAAGGCCACGCGAAACTGCGTCTCGGCGACCTCGTGAAGAAAATGCACGCCGAGGCCGAGCAGAAGCCGTGAGTCCGAATTTCAGCCCGCAGCGCAAGCAAGGCACGCAAGACCTTGCTCGCGCTGCGGGCTGTCAATAAACTTCGTCGTGCGTTCCAATCGTTTGCAATTGGATCGCCTCTGCTCCTTCGTGCGTTACGAATGTAAAGACCATTCGCAGGTCGTATCCCGCGCTGCAGGCCCAAGAACCTGCCAAATCGCCCTTGAGCTTGTGAGTTTTGAGCGCCGGCTGATGTGCGTCTTCGACCAGCGCTGCCAAAGTTGCTTGAATGCTTCCCGCTGCCTCGGGATTCTTCTTGACGATCCGGCGTGCAGCGCGCACGAAAGCGGCCGAACGAAGAAGGGCGCGTCTCATTTCATGATCTCGCGCATCAACTCATCGGGCGTCGCCGGTGAACTGCGCCCCTGAGCGAACTCGTCGCGCGCTTCCTGAACATCCGCCACCAGGCCCTTTCGTGCCGCGTCCGCCAGCCGGCGATTCAGAATGTGAATCAGTTCCTGCTGCTCATCCGGCGACAAGTGGTCGGCGGCTTCCAACACCTCGGCGAATGGCATCTCAAGACTCATGGTCGATTCCCCCATTCTTTGCTCTGTCAATTTCCCGCATCCTAGCGGATTTGATCCGCGAATCCAAGCAGCTCACCTACACAGACTAAATGAGCGTGCGTGATTCCGC
>JBGQCZ010000548.1:0-4381 GCA_041495645.1 Gemmataceae bacterium
AACTCACCCCGCTCGCAGCTGCGCCCCCAAAACCAAAAATCGGGGGGGGTGAACGGTTACGTCTGGTCGACGAGGCGCTTGCCGTGCGCGCGGTTTTGGAGGGATCAGTCGTGCTTGCAACGATTACTGTCTTGCTGATTGGCGGTTTGGGACGTGTCAATGAATGTTCCAACACGTGTTCCAGCGCATGTTTCAACACGACTTCCAACATTTCAACCAACGTTCCAACAAACATTTGTACCAACGAGTGCATTGTGCCAACAGTTTTTTTTCGAGCATCTCGGGCACGCGGCAATCAATTTCAGGGCAAGGAGTTGCGTCCAATTTTCGGTACTGTCCGGCTAGCCGGACAGCACCCAATTTTCGGCGCGACGATTTTGGGCAAATGTTGGGAAAAGTTGGAAGGCGGGGTCGCGTTGGGCTCAGATCCTTCCGGCCGGTTCGATGGCCAGGGCGAAATCGGGGCCTTGGGCGGCGGCTTGGGTGCCCAACACTCCTTTGTCTTTACAGCGTTTGCCGTCGATGCTGAAATCGCCGGGGCAGCGAATGCCGATGCCGTCTTTGTGCCGGAACAGCACCAGCGCTTCCTTGCGGTCCGGAATCGACACGTGAACTTGCGAACCCGGACCGAGGACGAGCGAATCGGCCATGAGCAGCACGGCACTGACGGAAAGCGGCAAACGATGCCCGCTCACCATTTCCAACTTGGCGCTGCCGCTAACCGGAACCGGCTTTTGGAAAAGGAATTGGCACGATGCGCCCAGCGTGACACGGTCGCCCGGCCTGAGCGTGGCCCGCGTCTGCGCCAGGCCGTTTACCAAAACCGGCCGAGCGGCTTCGATCAGATAGCCCTCGGCGTCACGACTGAGCGTGGCGTGCATGCGCGATACATCGGCAAGCAGCGGCACATCAACCGGCGCATCGCCGGTCGCCTGGCCGAGCGTAACTCGATTCGTCAGGCAGATCAAATAACCACCGACTCCGTCGATCCACAACAACAGTCGCCGGGGCGCGCCGCGCGAGTCTTCGAGCGGCAAGGCGATCTCCGCGGTGGAGGGGCGATTCTCGCCCGGAAGCGTGGTTTCCGGCTCAACGACTTTCCAGGCGACTTGCCGGGCCTTGCGCGCCTCGGCGCATTGGGGCGCGGCTTTCAGCACGTGCTCGGACAGCTGCACGGCGTCGCGCCAGCGCTTTTCCTGCACGGCCTCGTGCAATTGAATGATGCCGGTTTGGTAAGTTTCCTGGCGGTCGGTCAATTGCGTGCGAAAATCGTCCAGGCCCGTCGTGGGCTGCGGCATGAGATTGCGAATGCGATCGAGGGTTTGCAGAGCGACCACGAATTCGCCGGCATCGGCGGTTTCGCGGGCCAGCAGCCAGCTGCGAGCGGCGTCGTCGAACGGCTGCAGTTCAGCGGCTCGGGCGCCGCGATCGCGCAGCCGGGCGATCGCTTCGGCCGCACGACCAGGCCGCCCGGCTTCCAGCGCCGCCTTCACTTCGGCGCGCCCGAGACTCAACAGTCGCTGACGAAATTTCTCGATGGCCGGATCGTTCGGAGCGAGCATTTCGGCCTTGCGTACGTCTTCCCACGCGGCCACCACGGCCTCGCCGCGCAAGTTGCGCTCCGCTCGTTCGACGAATCCCTTGATGACTTGCTGTTGAAGTTGGAAAGCTCGCTTATAGCCGCGGACCCCTTGCTGGCTCAAGAGACGGCTGGCTTCCTCGAGCCGGCCTGTCCGCAAGGCTTCGCGCACCTGTCGCAGAGTCAGCCAGGCTGTGCCAAACATCTGGTTAATCTATACCCGAGAGCCGCTCGCGGCGTTGCAGGCAAAAAACACATCGAGCCGGAGAACGGGCGTCTTATGGCGAACGCACGCCTCCGGCTCGCTGATTGGTTCAGACTGGACCGTCGATCACTCGTCGTTGACGGTCACTTGGTTGTTGCCCAGGACTTCCCGCACGCGTCGAACCACCGTGTCATTGAGGTCTGTCTTTTCCTTGGCCTCAGGCACCGGGGTGGATTCGGCGTCCGGGTTGTGCTGGTTGCGCAGTTCGTTGACCCGCTTGCCTTCTTCGATTTGGTTCCGCAGACTGCGAACCTTTTCCTTGATGTTGTCCAGACGGCTGTCGCGGTTGCTGGGCAGCTTGCTTTCGGTCTGTTGCAGCCGCAGGGTTTCCAAATCGGCTTCGATCTGGGCCACTTCAGCCTGCAGCTTGCTCTTCTGGTTGATCATTTCTTTCTGCACGGCCATGGCCGTATCCAGCTTCTGCTGACGAGCGCTCAGCAGCTGACTCTTAGAGGCCACTTCGCGCTTGAGGGCCACAAAGAGGTTCAACTCGCGGTTGAGGATCTTGCCGGCTTGCGACGGGCTGTATTCCTTGCCACTGTATTTCACTTTGACCACCTTGGCTTCGAGGTCATTGGTGGCCGCAGCCAGTTCCGTTTCCATCGTCGCCATTCTATCCCGCTTGGCATTCAAGTCCTTCGTCAGGTCCTTGATTTCGGTTTCATACTTGGCGATCTTCGGCCAGCCGGAGTCGATCTCGCTGTCCATGCGGGTGATGTCAATCTTGACCGCCTCGACCTGATCTTCGAGCGGAATCTGTTTCTTGAACCAGGCGACGGCCTTGTGTCGCGCGTGCGTGCCGAGTCCCGTGGTGGCCAGAATCGCCACGCCACCCGCCAGAACAGCCGCCAATACCAATGTCTTCTTGCAGCATTTCATAACCGTTGTCCTCTCAACTCGTGGTACTTGGTTTGGGGGTGGTCCGTCGGGCCAGTGCCCCTTTGGGATAACCGATGCTGTCAGTTATTCGCAATCCGCGTCTCGGCATTTAAGATTTTTTCGCGAACGTACCGAAAACGCAAGGCCGAAAGCGGCACGGCGTCGGCTTGCGTTCCCAAATGCCAATCGTTCGTTTTTTCTCGGCTTATTGAGACGCGATTCCAAAGATCGGTCGTAAGTCGTTGGCGGGCAATGTCGTTTCAAAATTGGTTAATGAGTCCAGACTTGTGCCATGATTCCGCGGATGGGTGGCGGGGCAGTGGCCAGAATCAAAGTAGAATGCCCCGACCGGTTCGGTACGGGGCGTGCAAGTTCAACGTCGATCATGGTTTAGAGCGCCTTGACGCCTCAATTTCCCGTCGCCGGTTTTGCAGCTGGGTTTTCCACCGCGCGACTGAGGGTCCAAAACACCACAATCGTAACGGCCACAATCGGAGCGAATATCCCCGTCAACAGCCATGCGTTATGGCCGACTCCGGGATACGAGGACGTGACCCATCCGATTACATTCCACATGACCCAAAAACCGATTGCACCGGAACCCAGTCCGGCCAAGACGGAAATCACTGCTCGAATACTCATGCTCATTGTTGGCACTCCAAAAGGTTTTCAAACGTCAACACGATGGTTTTCGCGCCAGGACCATGTACTGTCCGCCCAGCGCCACTTTGCAAAGTCTCGGTTCCAGCCCGCGCAATTTCGCCAGCACGGCCGGAAAAACGAACGCGAAATCGGTGTACAGAATCTCGAATCCCGCGCTCCGGAGCATTTGCCGGGCCATCCCCGGCCAGACCATTTCGGCGTCCCGATCGAACGGGATCCGACTCATGATGATGCGCGTGCCGGGGTTCCACGGATTGTTTTCCCAAAATGCGAGCAGCCCGCCCGGTCGCAGCGCTGTGTGGATCTGTTTCAGTCCCTCGGCGCGTTTCGCCGACGGAATATGGTGGAACACGCCGTTGGCGAAAGCCAAATCAACGACGTCTCGTTCGGCGTATTCCGAGGAGACGAAAAAGCGGGCGTGGCCGGCGCCGTGCAGCGCGGTTGCGACCGCGATCGATTCGGCAGAAACATCGATGCCGACAAACGACTCAATGCCCAGAAAGTCGAAAAAATACGGCGTGGAATCGCCCGTGCCGCAGCCGAAATCCAGCGCGCTTTCCGGATCGAATTCGAGGTGCGCCAGGCGCTTCGCCAGCCAGTGCATCCGGCCTTTCGCGAAGTACGATTTACTTTCGCCGGATAAAGACAACCCTTGGTCCAGCGCGCGGTCATATTCGTTTGCGAAAGTGTCGAACTCAGGCTTGGCCGAGAGAGACTTCATGATGACACAGACTGTTCGTCCGACGGGATAAACAAGAGTACGTCACGAAAACAGCTCCGGCAAACCAACCGAATTGCCACGATTCAACGGCTGATTTTTTAACCGAAAGACGACAGCTCGCGGACCTGCTGCTTGGGCCTGTCGCCAAATTGGAGGGGTGCCCCCAACTTCTCTGGTGGTGATGGCGTAGGTTAGGTAGATTTGGTTAACCGATTTCTTGAACAAGGATGTTCTATGGCCACTGTTACCATTGAAGTTCCTGCGGAACGAGAAG
>JBGQCZ010000549.1:0-4381 GCA_041495645.1 Gemmataceae bacterium
CGGCGATCTCAACGGCCCGGGCGATGTTTTGGCGGATCACGTCCTTGTAGAAAAGCAGCGCCGGGCTGAAGACACTCGATGGGTCGTGAAGAAGATAAGCGGGATTCATGGTCATAACTCGCTTCGGATGAGTACCGAGAATAGTTTAGCGACTCGGCCCGGTTTTCCGATTGCATCTGCACTCGATCGCGTTACTATCAATTCACGTTCACCGCTCCGAGCCGGGAGATTTCGTCATGCGCTCATGGATTTGCTCTGGATTGGTGCTTCTCCTGTTCGGTTCGGCATTCGCCGCCGAGCCGCCGCCCGATTATTCGCGCGGCCAGAAAATGCTCGACGCCTACTTTCGCCGACGCGTGCGCGAGATCGAAGAAAACTGCCTGAAGGACATTGGCACGAAGCAAGATTGGGAGCGCCAGCGGCCCGAACTTCGGCGGCAATTCCTGGATATGATCGGCCTGTGGCCGTTGCCGCCGCGGACCGACTTGAAGGCAACCGTCACCGGCACGATCGACGCCGGTTCGTTCACGGTCGAAAAACTGCACTTCCAATCAAAGCCGGGTTTGTACGTGACCGGCAATCTGTACGTTCCGAAAAACGCCAAAGCGTTGCCGGCGATTCTTTACGTTTGCGGGCACGGCAACATCGTCAAGGACGGCGTTTCTTACGGCAGCAAGGTCTTCTATCAGCATCACCCGACCTGGTTCGCGCAGAACGGCTACGTTTGCCTGATTCTCGATACGCTGGAACTCGGCGAGATTCCCGGCGAGCATCATGGCACGTCGCGGATCGGCGAATGGTGGTGGCAGTCGATGGGCTACACACCGGCCGGCGTTGAGTGCTGGAACGCGATGCGGGCGCTCGATTACCTCGAAACTCGCCCGGAGGTCGATCCGAAGCGCATGGCGGTCACCGGCCGCTCCGGCGGCGGGGCCACGAGTTGGTGGCTCGCCGCGGCCGACGATCGCCCGCAATGCATCATCCCCGTCGCCGGCATCGCCGATCTACATTCGCACTTGATCGAAGGCGAATTGAATCCATACAAGAAAGGCGGCGTGATCGCTGGCCATTGCGACTGCATGTACATGGTCAACACCTACCAGTGGGATTTCCCGCTCGTGGCCGCACTCTGTGCCCCGCGCCCGCTCATGCTCGGCAACAGCGATGTCGATTCAATCTTTCCGGTTGGCGGCTATCGGCGGCTCGCGGAGAAAGTGCGCAAGGTCTACGACTTGTACGGCGCGGGCGAGAAGTTCACGGTCCTGGAAACCGCCGGCCCGCACAAGGACACGCCCGAACTTCGCCTCGGCGCCTTTCGTTGGCTCAATCATTGGCTGAAGCACGACAATGGCCCTGTCGTCGAGACTGTGCGCGAGCCGTTCACGCCGCAACAGTTGAAGGTGCTGAAAGAGATTCCTCCCGATGCGCGCAACAAGCGGATTCAAAACACGTTTATCACCAAAGCGAAGGTGGACATTCCAGCCGATCCCGAAGCGATCAAGAAATGGTGGCCGAAGCAACGCGAGGAATGGATGAAGGTGCTGAAAGAACAGGTCTTTCGCGGCTGGCCCAAGAACCCGCCGCCCCTCAATGTCCGTTTGGCCAGCGACATCACGAAGGATGGCCTGCGGCTGCGCGCGTACGACTTTGTCAGCGAGGAGGATGTCGAATTGCGGTTGTGGGTTGAAACTGCGGTCGACGCGGAGGAACCAAGGCATCTCACTTTGGAGTGCGTTGGCGAGAAGCAACTAAGTGATGAACTAGCCGTGTTGGGTCCTGCCTTTGCCGAAGCGTTTCCAGGCGCCCGATTGCCTGAGCAAGACAAATCACAACTTCGAGAGCGGGCAAAACGATTGAAATGGAGGGATACCGCATTCGCGATGCTCGCTCCACGAGGGATCGGCCCGACGGCTTGGGCCAGCGATGGGAGCAAGGACGATGTGCTGGCGCGGCGACGATTTGCTCTGATCGGGCAGACGCTTGACGGGCAGCGCGTTTGGGATGTGCTGCGTGCATTGGTAGTGTTGCGCCAGCAGGACCAATTCAAGAAGTCGGAGTTGAAACTTCTTGGCAGACAGACGATGGCGGGCATCGCCGTACACACGGCCGTGTTTGAATCCGACATTCAACGATTGGAATTCGAAGCCCTTCGTCTCTTGGGTGCATCGCAGCCGATCTTTCTCAACATTTTGCGCAGTCTCAGCGTTGAGAATGTCTACGCCTTGGTTTTGCCAGAAGAAATCGAGCTGGCTATTCCTTTCAAGGAGATGGAAACCCGGCCGATGTCTGCGGAGTTTCGTCGCTTCGGCCAGATGATTGTATTTCCATCCTTCGGCAAGCGCGAGATAAGAATCCACGTAGTGGATGACTGATCGATCTTAGTCCCGTACAATGCCGGTTCAACCTATTTCAACAAACTCGACGCAATGGAGCGAACGATGGCGGATGAAAAAGTGACGATTTCGGGCGAGGGCGCCGGTACGGGTCAACCGATTCAGATTCCGGTCGATGCGACCAACCTCTCGGCGGACTACGCCAATTTCTTCCGCGTGACCGGTACGCCCGAGGAACTGGTCCTCGACTTCGGCCTGAACACGCAGCAAATGGCGCAGGGCGGCCCGGAAGTGGTCAAGCTCTCGCATCGGCTGGTGCTGAGCTTCTACACGGCCAAGCGGCTGCTCGGCGCGCTTCAATGGGCCGTGAACCGATACGAAAACAACTTCGGCATGCTGGAAACCGACTTCCAAAAGCGCATGCGCAACCCTTCGGCCCTGACGCGCCCGCAATGACCGAACGAACCAAGAAATAGAACGCGGATGACGCTGAGATGACACGGATTTGCGCGGATCAGAGAATTCTTGTCTTCTGATCCGCGCGATTCCGTGTCATCAGCGTCATCCGCGTTCTATTTTCGCAGACTCGGCGGAACTTCCAGGCCGTGCTTGTCCATCCATTCCGCGTTTGAAAGCACTTCGCGGGCCGGGCCATCGGCGCACAATCGTCCGGCATCGAGCAACACGGCCCGTCCGCAGGTTGCCAGCACGAACTCCAGATCGTGCGTGGCGATCACTTTCGTGCCGGGAATCTCCGCAAGGAACTTCGCTAGTTCGCGGCGGCCGCGTGGGTCGAGAAACATCGTCGGCTCGTCGAGGAGCAACACATCGGGCCGCGTTGCCAGCGCGCCAGCCAAGGCCGCACGGCGCTTTTCGCCGCCGGACAAATGAAACGGCACGCGTTCTTCAAATCCCGTCAGACCGACGCGTGTCAGAGCCTCGGCGACTCGCGCTCGCGCCTCGTCGGTCGATAGGCCGAGATTGAGCGGGCCGAAGGCCACATCGTCTTCCACGGTCGCATGGATGAGTTGATCGTCGCTGTCCTGAAAAACCACGCCGAGGCGCGACGGCAACTGCCGGCGCTGGGCCGGGTTGGCGGGGTCCAGACCGTCAACGGCTACCGAACCCGGCTGCGCTTTCAATACGCCCGCCAGGCACAGGAACAGCGTGGTCTTGCCGGCGCCGTTGGGACCGATCAGGCCCACGGTTTCACCGGCCTCGATCGACAAATGCAAATCGTTTAGCGCGACCTGCCCGCTCGGATAGGAATAATTCAAGCCGGAAACACGAATGGCGGTTTGCTTCGACACCGGCGGCCTCACGTGCGCAGGAACCAATCGCCGGCCAGGAGCAGCGCCGTCGCCGCGAGCGAAGCGATGAAAAAAAACACGTCTTGCCAACGGGTGTGAAACTCATGCAGCGAACGCAACCGCCCGTCGAACCCGCGGCAGCGCATGGCTTGGGCGACGCGCTGGGCCCGCTCTTCGCCGCGAAGCAACAGCGAACCGGCAACGTAGCCCACCGTGCGATAGGTGTGGCGATTGGTTCCGGGGCGAAAACCGCGCACGCGCATAGCAGTGCGAATGCGCAGGAACTCGTCGCGCAGTACGAACAGGTAGCGATGGCTCAGCAGCGCGATTTGGGTGAATACTCGCGGCATGCCGAGCGCTTGTGCCGCCTGGATATTCCGATGCAACGGCGCAGCGCCGATGAGGACAAGTGTCAGCGTGAATATCGACACAGTCCGGGCGGCAACCTTGGCGGCCGTGAGGAATCCTTCGGAGCCTTGCACGATCGGCAGAATGACCAGAAACGGCAATAGAAACAAGCCAAAGGCGCTGAAACGCGCGACCAGCAATTGTCGCGGCAAGCGTGCGAGCATCAACAGCAAGATGGAAAGAATCAGCGCTGCGGCCAGCGTGATCGCGCTCTGCAACGCGCCCGCCGCGATCACCCGCGGGACGAGCGCCGCGAGCCGCACGCGCGCTTCGACACGGGACATCGGAGACACGGGCGCGTTCACGGAGACTAAAGACACACTCAGCCGC
>JBGQCZ010000550.1:0-4367 GCA_041495645.1 Gemmataceae bacterium
CAGGAATTGCTCGATGAGATTCTGTCGCTCGTCCCAAAATCCTAAAGCGGCGACAAGTCGCACGCACTCCGAAATCCCAAGGCGGCGCTTTCGGATTTCGGAGTGCGGTGACTTGTCACCGCTTTTGGATTTTTGGACGCGCATCATCCAAGTCAGGCAATCAGGCTGGAGTCTACAGGCTGTAGGCCATAGAACCGCGTCCAGCGCTGTTAGGCTACAGCGGGAAATGATATCATGGATGGGGCAGCGCCATCGTTCGAACGGCGCTGAGAAGGGAGCGGAATCGTGAGCATCGCCAGAGCCGAATGGATGCAAACCGAACGGCAAGAAGTGTTTGCCGAAGCTTTGCACCAACCCGAAACAGCGGCTGAGTGGGAGGCCCAGCAGGCGACGTTTCGCGCGTGGCTCGCGGACCAAAACTACCAACATCTTTGGCCCATGCTGCAACGCCTGGTTCAACCCGCCCCCGCTCCGGAAGTCAACGGCGCGATTCCCAGCCGTCCGCCCGTCGCCATATGATTCTCACCGATTCGAGCGTCGTCATCGTTTACGAGCGTGCCCCGACCGCGCGCTTGAAAAAGATCATCGCGGATGCCGATGCCGCCGTGTGTGGCGTCACGATTGCGGAATTGATCGCCGGCGTCCGGTCCGCGAAAGATGAAGCGAAGTTGCGGGCCGCCCTCGCCGACTTCAAAACCCAGCCGATTCCCGACTCGCTTTGGGAATCCATCGGCAGGAATCAATCCACCTTGTCTGCCAATGGCGTGACCGTGCCACTCGTCGACACCGCGCTGGCCACGATCGCCATCGCCCTTGGAGTCGAGCTCTGGGCCTACGACGCCCACGTCACCATGATTCAACAAGTGCTGCCCGCTCTGACGCTGTTCCAGGAACCGCCGTAATCCGTTTCCGCTAGGTCAGCCCGCACGGAGGCAGCAGGAAGCGGCGCAGCGCCTCCGCGACGCCGGCGGCGTGGGTGTATTGCGCGTAGTGTCCGCAATCGTGAAACTCGAGCCGGTCGGCGTGCGGCAGGCCCGCTGCCAACTCTTCGACGCATTTTTGACCGATGATCGAATCGCGGTCGCCCGACAGCAACAGGATTGGATGTGGGATCGACGGCAGAAGCGGCCGCAGATCCAGGCGCGAGATGAGCCAGGCGCGATGGGCAAAGGCCTTGATCGGCATGCTTGCGGTGTTGGCTTTCTGAAAGGCCCAGATTTCCGGAGGTGCGGCGGCGAAGGCGGGCGCGTCCACCTTCTGCTGATGCCGGCGGCGCAGCGGCAGATCGCGCATGCGGCCGGGCCAATAGCGGGCCAGGCCGGCGATCGCCCGCTCCGCCGGCGCCAGCTTGCGCCGAGCAAAGCTGCTTTGCAGCGCGGCCCGCAGGAACCGCTTCGGATCAGCGTGCAACGCACCCAATGCGACCGTTCCACCAAACGACGCGCCATACAAGCACGTCTGTCCGACTTTCAGATGATCCAGCAAAATGAACACGTTTTCAACCAGATCGGCATGCACGATACGGCCGAGCCTGGCGCCGTCGCGATAACCGGTGGGCAGGTCGAAGGCGATGCAGCGGAACTGGTCGGTCAAATGCGCGGCGACAGGTACGAACGACCGCGCCCGGTCCGACATGCCGTGAATGAACAGCAACGGTTGGCCGTGGCCCCACGCGAAGAACCGGCAGCGGTAGCGGCCCGTATCACAAACGCCCGCCTCCGCCTCGCGCCGCCAACGCGCCAGCGCCGCGGCCAGCGGGACCGTCGTCGCCGATTCAATAATGCCGGTCTGGATCGACATGGGGCCCATTCTACCGATCGAACACGGCGCTGGCGAAACTTACGCTCTCGAAGCCTTGCGGGTGGACGTATTGGCCGTAGTGCAGCAGCTTGCCGCTCTTTGGCTGGATCGCCTGCAGCAGGGTGTAGGTTGGGGGCAAGCCGCAGATTCGCCGGGCGTCGCCTTCCTGGGCGACGATGCGGAAATAACCGGCCGCATCGGCGGCTTCGGCACACTCCATGAGCGCGCGATCCTGGTTGCGGCTGTTGGTCAGCAGTGGCTCGCCGACTGGGTCGGGGTCTTTGAATTTCGGACCGATGTGCGCCAGATCGCCGCTGATCACGTAACAGATCGGCTCGGGGGTTTCTTCCTCGGCCTTTCGCAACGCTTGAATCATCCGCTGAATGTCCGGGCGTTCCGCCGGGTCGGTCCACGAGTCCACGCAATCGCGGAACGGACCGACCACCAGCGGCACGATGCGAATGGGCCGCACATTCTCGTAGAGATACTGCAAGTAAACCACTTCAAGTTCGATCGAATGCTCCGGGTAATGAGCGTAGGGGTCGTCGAACAAGCCGTCGCCGTAATGCTTGACCAGGCGGTCGAGGTATTCCTGATCGGTGGGGACGATGCCGAGCGGGGATTTGAAGTTCTTGCGCGTGAGCGTGAAGCGATGCGGCGAGTAGTGCGAGGTGGCGACGATCACGAACAGCGCCGCCGCCGTGCGTTCGAAGAGTTCCTTGAACCCCCAAGCGAAAGTGACGTTGCCGCGGGCGTAGTCGATGTGCGGCAGGAGGGCGGCGCGCAGGCGGCCATCGGGCATTGGGTCGCCCAGTGGTCCCGGTCCGCCGGGCATGGTGAAATAGCCCTTCAATTGTTCGCGCAATTTGACGGGGTCGCCGTGGTAGCATCCGATGCAGGACGGTTCGCGGACTGGCCCGGCCAGGTAGCCGTCGAAGCGCGGGCTGTCGAGATATAACGCCGAATCGAGCCGGGCCAAGAGATCGGTCACGGTCTCGAACGGGAAGATTAGCCCGCCGGCGGATTGAATCGCGGCCGAGTGCAGATCGCGCGGGGTGTGACGGCCGTTGATGCGCTTGAGGATCTCCAATTCGATTGCGGAGAGTTGTTGCGGTTGCGAGCTGATGCGGAGCTGGTCCCAAAGGACGAAACGGCCGGGCGTCTCGTTGTCCGGAGCGACAATCAAACCTGGGCGGACGCGCGGCCGCTCCGCACTCGCGATGTGATCCATGAGAATATTGTGACGGGTGTGCAGCGGAATGGTCAACAGAAAAGCCACGGGCGGCTCGGCGTGAAGCCAAACTGCCCGTGGCTTGATGCGCGGACACGAGTGTCCGCATTATCAAGATCAGCCAGCAGCGCCGGGACGACGGCCGCCCGGAGGTGCAATCTTGCCTTCGAACTTCTTGCCGGCCATGGTTTCCCAGGTCTTCTTCTGATCGCTGGTCAGAACGTCATGCACCTTTTCGGTGGATTCTTTGACCAGGGCGTCGATCTTCTTTTGCTGATCGGGGGTCGGGGGCATCGGACGACCGCCGCCGCCGCCGCCACCCGTCACTTCACGCCGGTCTTTTTGCAGTTGATCGGCGATGTTCTTGATCTTTTCCTTCTGCTCGTCGGAGATCTTCAATTCTTTGACAACTTCCTCGGAGCTGAACACACCGAGTCCGCCGACCTGATAGCCGATCTGTTTCAAACGCTTGCCTTGTTCTTCGGTGAGGGTTTCCTTCACGAATTTGGCGCCCTCTTCCGCCATCTTCTTCATGGCTTCCTGCATCTTCTCGGGGTCGGGACGACCGCCGCCAGCCGGCCGAAGTTCGCGCATCGCTTCTTGCGCCTTCGTCTGGTAGGTTTTGACCTTCTCTTTCTGTTCGTCGGTCAACTTCAAGTCCTTTTGCACGTCCTCGGAACCGAGCAGCATCACGCCGGTTCGCTGGCCACCCATTCCTCCGCCCGGACGCTGGGGTCGTTGGGCCATTGCCGGAAGGGCAATGACCGCGGTCAAAAGAAGTGCCGTCAAAGTACGCATCGTGGTGAAACCTCCTATCAGGGGGAAATTGGGAGTCATGCGGTACTAAACCCCGGCAGGACCGGGGTGTATCGCGAGTGCGGGGGGAATTGTACGAAAAAACAAGGCCGCCAAGTCAACCTTGGCGGCCTTGTCGATTGGGAGAACGGGCCGTTATTTCGAAGCGGGACGCACGATTCGCGGTGCGGGACCGGGCACGGGCGCGTCCAGTCGCGGCACCTTGACTGTCTCCCAGCCCTGTTGCGCTGGCGGCGGGGTGAAATCGCTGGGCTTGAGCTTTGTGTTCGTGTCGAAATTCGGCAGGTCCCACAGGATCTCGTTGCCGTTGGGGTGCTCGAACCACAAGCGTCTCGGCAGCATAGTATTCGCAAACAAGACCATCTGTGCCCGAGTGAATTCTCGCTTGTCCGGCTCAAAGCGTGGCTTGATATCTAGGTAGATGTAATGTGGGTTTTCAGCGTTTACGTCTTTGGCCAATTTGAGTTCATAGCGGCGCTTGGAATCGGCCGCGGACATGCCGAACAGGAACTGCATGAAG
>JBGQCZ010000551.1:0-4364 GCA_041495645.1 Gemmataceae bacterium
AGTTCGGCGATCGACCCTGCGCGAACTTGGCGGGCTTAGCACGGGCTATGGTCTGGCCTACGAGGACCTGGACTATTGCTTGCGGGCGTGGCTCTTGGGAGTGCGCGTGAAGTATTGCGGGGCTTTCGCGGCACGCCACCAACTTGGCGCGACGCGCGGCGCGAGCGTCGCCGCGAAGCGTTCCCGGCCGCTGGTTTGGCTGCAGCGCGAAGATGCGGGGCGCGCCTACTTCTTGCGAAAATGGGACGCATTCCAGCATCTTGAAGAACTAACGCCATTTCTGAAGGAGACGAATCCTGTTGCTGAAAACAATCTCGCGACCTCGCTCCGCGAGTCGATTACGCTTCCCAGGTTGCCCAAGACTGGAAGTGACCTACAACTAAGGTGAGATTTCGCTCGCTTTCGATTCACTGATTCGGGACGCAAAGGACTGCGCGCATGTCCAAAACTCAAACTCATCACGCCCCGCTACGATCGCTGCGCCGTTCCTTGAGGCATGTATTGTTGCGTCCACGGCCAATTGGCCGCTTGGAGCCGCAAACGATATTGCCCGAGTGCATGCGGCGCACGACCGAAGCGACCGATCTAATGGCTCAGATGCGTGAAGCTCTCGACCGGCCAGACGAGCAAGTCGTTGTCGGCGGCGTGATTTTTGTCGGCACAACTACAACCGTGGCCCTGCCGCATCCTGACGAAGCAGCGGTTTACTCGGCTCCACTCCCGTCGATGGATTTTTTCCGTTGGCCGTTGTCGGCGCTGGCGCGTCGGGTGGCTTGGATCGTGCGAAAACTCGCGGCCCCGTTGATGCGGCGTCAGGAGCGGTTCAACATGGAGTTTCTGGCGGCGGTGCGGCGCCTGGAAAGCCGGCTCGAATCACAACAGCTCGAAAGTCGCCAACTGCGTCTGCGCATCGCGGAACTCGAACGCCGGCGACCGGCCGATCAGCTCGAAGGAGAAGGAGCATGACGGTTCGACCGGTAGCGATCATCGTGCTTACATGGAATGGCCTCGGCTACACGCGGCGTTGTCTGGAAAGCCTGAACGCTAACACGGATCATCCCGACTATCGCGTGATCGTCGCCGACAACGGCAGCACGGATGGCACGCTCGAATACTTGCGCGGGTTGGCATGGATCACGCTGATCGAAAACGGCCAGAACCTCGGTTTCACCCGCGGTAACAATATCGCCTTGCGCGCCGCCCCGCCCGATGCCGACGTCGTCTTGCTCAACAACGACATCGAAATCCCGCAGAACGACTGGCTGCGCCGGTTGCAGCAGACCGCCGATTCCGGCGCGGATGTCGGCGTCGTCGGCTGCCGCATGGTGCATCCCAATGGGCAATTGCTTCACGTCGGCGCGTACATGACGCCAAGTTTCCTCGGCGTGCAAATCGGCGACTTGGAAAAGGACATCAACCAGCACATTTACGATAAGGATTGCGAGGCGATCGTCTTCGCCTGCGCCTATATCAAACGCAAAGTGCTGGATCGAGTCGGGCTGCTCGACGAGGACTATTTCACCTACTGCGAGGACTCCGACTATTGCATGAAGGCACGGATGCACGGCTATCGCACGGTGTGCTGCGGCGGCGTGACACTGATTCACATTCAGAACGCGTCCACCGCGACCAACAAGGTGTGCTTTCACGGAATGCTCGGCAAATCGCGTGAAGTATTTATCCGCAAATGGGGCGATTGGTTCCGGGACGAGCGCTACCGCTGGCGGCTGGGCTGGCAGTCCGAGATGAATTCGCCCAACGGCTACGCCGTCAGTTCACGCCAATTGGCGCAGGCGCTCGATCGTCACGGCGTCCAGTTGGGCTATCGCTACTACCGCGACGATCTCACTCCTCGCACGGCCGAGCCCGCGCCGGAACTGTACATGGATGGTCGCCGAAGCTGTCTCATCCAAGAGCGCCCTCTCGACCCGAGTGAGCCACAGGTCGTGTATGCCATGGCCGATGCCTTTCCGCGAAACTCCGGCTCGTATCGCATCGGTTACACGATGCTCGAAGTCGATGGGGTCCCACCGCATTGGGTGCGCCACTGCAACGAGATGGATGAGGTGTGGGTGCCCTCGACATTCAATGCCGAAACCTTTCGCGAAAGCGGTGTCACGCGGCCCATTCACGTAATGCCGTTGGGACTTGACCCGCAGTATTTCAACCCGCACATCGTCGGACAGCGCGATCCGCGGCGGTTCACGTTTCTATCGATTTTCGAGTGGGGTGAGCGCAAGGCGCCGGAAATATTGCTGCGCGCTTTCTCCGAAGAGTTCGACCACAGCGAAGACGTGGTCCTGCTTTGCAAGGTGATGAACAACGATATCGCCGTTTCAGTCCGCCGGCAGGTGTCCGAGATGCACCTCCGGCCCGGCGGCGGCCGGATTGTCATTTCCGAAAACGACATGGTGCCCACGTATCAACTGGGCTGCCTCTACCGTTCGGTGGACTGCTTCGTATCGTGCACGCGCGGAGAGGGGTGGGGCATGCCGCTGCTGGAAGCAATGGGCTGCGGCCTGCCGGTGATCGCGACCGACTGGAGCGCCCAGCGTGATTTCCTCTCAACCGAGGTTGCATACCCACTGCGCGTCGAACGTCTCGTACCCGCGCATGCCCGCTGCCCGCTGTACGCCGGCTTCCGCTGGGCCGAACCGTCGCTTGAGCACCTGCGTCATCTGATGCGCCACGTCTACGAACATCGGGACGAAGCCGCAGAAGTCGGCCGACGCGCGTCCGCGTTTGCCCATGCACAATTCAGCTTGGATCATTCGGCAAAACGGATCATCGACCGTCTCGACGCGCTGGGATTGTCCAATCCTAGGGGCCAGCTTGCGCGTGCGACATAAAGCAGCCGGCTGACAGCTTTACCCCCGGCCACCTATCGCTAGCCGCCATGTTCAAGCAATCGATGCCGGCATAGACGCTACAAACGGCAGGCTCGCACCGGGTCCGCGCGTGAAACTGGAAAAACAGCGTCGGGTTTGCGGACCAGTGCGAGTATAATGGCCGACATCATGATGCGCGAAGCCGTATCACTGTCGGCTTGGCTGGTGGTGTCCGCCCTGGTCGTGCTCGCTGCCGATCCGGTGCCGGAACCGCTCAAAGTCCCGCCGCGTCCACTCGAAGAATTCAAGCTCACTCCCGGAACCGTAATCGTCGTTCGCGGCGATCCCCGCGAAGCGTTCGGCAAGGCCGACGCCGTCGTTCTCACGCCCGACGAATACAAGAGACTTCTCGATCAGATCGAGCAACTTCAAAAGAAAGTTTCGCCGGACAAACCCGAGGCGCCCAGCAAGTGCCGCATCTCCGGGCGCGTCGATTCGCGCGGCCGGCAGGAAATGATGAAGGTCCAGGCGACCTTCGAATTCGTCAGCACGCCGGCGCGAACGGCGTTCTTCCTGGGTTTGAGAAATGCGGCGGCAGTCGGCGCCACGCTCGATGGCTCGAAGGTGCCGCTGTTGAATTGGAATTCCGATGGTTTCACGGTGACCGTGGACACTCCCGGGTCTCACAAGCTGGTTGTGGATCTTGAACTTTCGCTGCAATATCGCGCCGGCAACAATGGCGAACGCGGATTCACGCTGAACCTGCCGGGTTCGCCAATTACGGTGATCGATCAAATCGAGGTACCGCCCGGCGTTCAGTCGGTGCGGTTGAGGCCGGTGCTGCCGTCGAGTTCGCCATTGACGAACCTGCCGCGAACCTGGCCGGCCGCGGATTTGCGCAAACCGCCCGGAGAATGGCCCGCGCTGGCGCTCGGCGCCGTCGAGGGACTTGACGTATTCTGGGACGGGCCGGCGCCCGCGAAACCGGCGGAACCGCTAACCACCGCCGAGGGCGAGATTCGCGTGCAGATCACCGAGACATCCGTTCAAACGACGGCGGCATTGACGCTGAAGTCACTGCGCGGACCGGTCGCCGAGTGGAAACTGACGACTCCGCCAGGCGCCGAAGTGAGCGTCGTCGGCACGGGCCCCGACTCGGGATTTATCGTGACACCCACCGGCGATGATAGATCACAATGGGTCATTCGCGGTCGCGAGGGCGGCGCGGAATCGGTTGCACTGGAAATCGTGATTCGAGCCGCGCGCAAGGCCGGGCCGGTCCCGGTCGGGCCGTTTGTCGTCCAGGGCGCATTGCGTCAGTACGGTACAATTCGCGTTCTGGCCCCCAATCACCTTCGGGCTCGCTTTTCCAAACCGCGTAACGATGTTTCTCCACGCGAACTGCCGCCCGAGGAGACTCTCCCGGCGGACGCCAAGGGGGAATTGCTGCAAGCCGCGTTTGGTTACGGCCAAGTGATGGCGAATTCGCCTATCTCTCCGTTCCTGCAGGTTGATGCCGAGGTCATCCGCGGCGAG
>JBGQCZ010000552.1:0-4359 GCA_041495645.1 Gemmataceae bacterium
AATTGTTGAGCTGTGCGGACCCAGCAAAATTGACGCGACTTGCGGTTGTGTTTTCGTTGGGGTGGGCGGGGCGGGCGTGGCTCCGGCCGCGCCTGTGCACATTGCGCGGCAGGAGCCTCGCCCCCTCGCCCTCCCGAACTGAGAGACAACCCCCAGCTCACTCGGGGCGCCGCGGGTTGTTCGCTCGGCGGGGTTCGACGCGGTCGCCGGGGCGAAGGGACTTGGCGCCTTCGATCACGACCCAGTCGTCCTTGTCCAGGCCCTCCTCGACTACCCATTGCCGGTCGCCGTTATGCCATCCCAACTTCACGGGGCGCCGCTCCACCTTGTTGTCTTTGATCACCATGACGAAGAACTTGTTGGACTCGCTTACGAGTGCATCTTCGGGCAAGAGCAGCACGTGGCGCGGCGGGCCGAACTGAAGCCGGACACGAACGTACATGCCCGGCAAGAAATCCTTCGCGGGATTTGGAACAACGCCGCGGACTTGAATCGTGTTCTTGTCCGGGTCGAAGCGATCGTCGAACGACGCGAGCATGCCCTTGTGGGGCAGCCCGTCCTCTTCGCCCACGCCCATCGTGAGCGGGTTGCCTTCTTTTTTCACCTGACCATCCTTCAGTAATCGCTGATAACGCTGAAATGACAGTTGGCTCATGTCAAAAACGATTTGCATGGGGGTGAGAACCACCACTGTCGTGAGGATGGTCTTGTCGGCGACTACATGGCTGCCGGGATTGATTTGAATGCGGGCCACCGTTCCATCGCATGGGGCGGTGACTCTGGTCGCATCCAATTCACGCTTTGCTCGTTCAATGTCGATCCTGGCAATTTGAATTGAGGCCTGGTCAATCTCGACGGTCGACAGGGCTCGGTCAAGCTCTTCCTGGCTTACGGCTTTATTTTGGGCGAGCGCCCGAAGCCGCTTCGTGTCCGTTTCGCTGGCCCGGCGTTTCGCCTCCGCCACCATTAGGTTTGCTTCGGCCTTGAGCAGGTTCTCTTTGGGAATCGTGGACTCGATCTCAAACAACACCTGGCCCTTCTTCACATTCGCGCCGGCTTTGCAATTGATATTCTCCAAGCGGCCGCTGGCGCGGGCCGGCACATCGATCGCGAGCGCGGGCTCCAGCCGGCCCCGGAATTCTTCGAAGGGCGCTGCGTCGCGTAGTTGCGGACGGCTTACCAGTGGCCGGGCGGGTGAGGGCGCGTCTTTTTCCGTGAGCGGCTTTTCCGCTGCGGGTTTGCGCTGTTGCGATTTGTCCGGCTCCGCCGCGCCGGTATCGCGCTGCAGGCCGAGCGTGCCTCCAATCAGCAAAAGCCCGGCAGCGGCGATGACGAGTACCGCAACATTCGTCAGTTTCTTGATGGACATGGCTCGCAATACCTCGTGAGAAAGAGCAATCACTCGGGCGGAGATACCATCTCGTGCGGGACCCTGGCCCGCGTTCCACCACTGAACCACGCGAACAGCAGAACCAACCAATGCGTGCGTTTCGGCCGCGGACACCTCGGCTGAGATAACCGCCGCGACGGCGACGCTGGGCACGCTCAGCCCGCGCCGCGTCAAGCGCCAACGCAGCCGGGCACGCGCTCGCGCCAGCCGGCTGGCAACGGTGCCGCGCGGGCAACCCAGCTCGCGCGCCGCCTCGTCGACCGTTCTGCCTTCGAGATAGCAAAGAATGGTCGGCGCACGCAGCCGTTCGGGAAGCCGGCGCAGTTCTTCGTCCAGGCAGGCTGAAATCTCTTGGGAAGGCTCGATTGGCGCGCTCTTGTTCGACGCGGCCGTCAGTGGTCGCAGGCGGACGGCGTCGCGGGCCCATTTCGCGCGGGCGGTGGCGGCGGTGCGAAAAGCGACGCGATAAAGCCATGCGGCGAGAGCTTCACGGCGCGCGATGCCGCGCGCTTTGCGCGCCAACGCCAGGAACACGGCCTGAAAGGCGTCTTCGGCGTCGCGAAAATCCGGCAGCATGCGCCGGCAAACGCCGAACACCAGTCGCTCGTGCCGCCGGACCAGAAGCTCGAAGGCCGCGTCGTCGCGCGCGGCGACAAACCGCTCCAGAAGTTGCGCGTCGCTAGGGCCACAGCCGCCCGCGGCCATTTGCTGGATCTGGCTGAACACGCCGGCTAGCTGGCGGTTGCCCATGCAGTTGGCCCCCCGGATTGATCTCCACATTCTAATAGACCAGCCTGGGGGCTGTTTGTATCCCGTTTCTCTTGTAGATCGCAGATTTGTGTACATAAGATCACTATGTTGATCAACATTCCTAAGGCGCACGATTTGGGCGCGCGCCGGCTTGCGCCCTTGCACCCTTACGGTTTTCCAAGCAGGAAACGCATGGTTTTCGCGCCCGCGAACTGGATTGCAGCCTAACGGCGTCGGCGGCATACAACAAAAAGCAGCCGATTTCGCAACCGAGGATTGTCCGATGGAGCTTTCGCCGCTGGCCGGTTGGCCGGTGATCGTCGAGCAACCAGTCGCCTGGGGCGAAATGGACTCGTTTGGGCATGTAAATAATACGGTCTACTTCCGCTATTTCGAAAACGCTCGGCTGGAGTACTTCAGACAACTCAATTGGCCCGCCGAGAATCCGCCCAAGCGAATCGGCCCGATCCTGCATAGCACGCAGTGCCGGTTCCGCAAACCCCTCGCGTGGCCGGATCGAATCGCCATCGGTGCCCGAGTGCCGAAGATCGAAACCGATCGCTTTACCATCGAGCACTTGATCTTGAGCGAGCATTTTGGCGGGATCGCTGCCGAAGGTTGGGGCGTGATCGTGACCTTCGATTACGCGGCGGGAGCAAAGGCAGCCGTGCCGGATGATTTGCGCGCGAGCATCGAGCGACTCGAATCTCGGAAACCCCAGCCGTAATGCGGACACTCTTGTCCGCGGTCTTGGCGGACAGGAGTGTCCGCATTACAGGAGAACTCCATGAGCCGTGCGGCGACCGAGTGGCGCTATGAAAAACTCACGTGGCCGGAAATCAACGACGCCGTGGACCTGGGCAAGGTTTGCATCTTGCCGTGCGGAGCGGTCGAACAGCACGGGCCGCACTTGCCGCTCGACGTGGACTTGATTTGCCCCGGCGGCATCGCCCGCGGCGCCGGCGAAACCATCCCCGACAAAATGCTTGTCCTGCCGATCGTGGCCTATGGATATACGGGCCACGTGATGGATTTTCCGGGCACGATCAATAACGATTTCGAGCATTTCATGCACCACGTGCTCGATATCACCAAGTCGCTCGCGTATCACGGCTTCAAGAAAATCGTCCTGTTGAACGGCCACGGTTCAAACATGCCAAATCTCGACCTGGTTTCACGCCGCACCAACCTGGAAACCGACGCCGAGTGCATCTGTTGCGGTTGGTGGAATCTGCTCACCGTCGACAAAGCGTTCATGCCGCGTTGGCGTCAAAGCAAGTTTCCCGGCGGTTGCGCCCATGCGTGCGAACTCGAAACTTCGCTTTACTTGTACCTCGACGGCGACAATGTGCGTAAAGATAAGATCAAGAACGGCGATATTTCGTTCAACAACGACGAAAGCCCGTTCATGTGGGTGGATCTGTTCGCGGCTGGGCCGGCCACGGTCATCTCGTGGACGAGCAGCTACACCGATACCGGCGTGCTCGGCGAAGCGGAGCTGGCCACGCCCGAAAAGGGCAAGGAAGCCTATGAGGAAGCAGTCAAACAGTTGGTTCGCTTCGTGACGTGGTGGAAAGACCGGCCGAAAGACAAACGCAAAGACCGCCACCGCAAGCCGCCGACGATGCCGATCCCGTGGGGCCAGCGGCCGGTGAATTAGTCCTTCTTGCGCAGTTTCGCCAGTTCATAGAGCAAGGTCTTGTTGTGGCCAAACGGCGTTTCGCCGAAGGCCGCCCAGCGGACGATGCCTTGTTGATCGATGATGAACGTGCCGTGCTCGAGCTTTTCGCGCTTGTCGTCCTTGGCGGGCGTAAACACGCCGTAGGCCTGGGCAATTCGGTTGTCGTGATCCGAGAGCAACGGGAAGGAAAAGCGACCGTATTCCTTGTAGCGCTTGAGCGTGGTCTCGGCGGAGTCTGGGCTGAGCGCGACGACTTGTGCCCCGAGTTCGCGGAACAAAGCCAAATCCTCGTTCAGGTCGAATAGCTGGCTGACGCAATGGTTGCAGTAGTAGCCCAAATAGAAAACCACGACGACCGGCCCCTTTTGAGTCGCTTCCTTAGGTGCCCATCGGTTCCCGTCGGCATCGGGGCGGACGAAATCGGGCGCGGCTTTGCCGAGTAGTGGATGTGGTTGTGAATCGAAATGCACCTGTTCGGCGCGCTGTAGGATTTCTTCAAGAGGTTCGGAAAGTGGCGTCGGCTTTTCCTTGCGCAGCA
>JBGQCZ010000553.1:0-4339 GCA_041495645.1 Gemmataceae bacterium
CGAGGCGACGATGGCCGCGGCGCAGGCGCGGAGATACCGCCTGCACCGGACGTGTGGGTAAAGTTTGCGCGTCGCGCGCTGAAAACCGCTTGCAACGAACGGGTTCTGCTTTGTTCTTCCAGGACGCAGACATGGTTCGTACACTGAATCATGAATCTGCCCAAAACGTCTATTAACACGCCTGAACTGGTAAAGATTCCCTCCCACTTGGCATTCCGTCCTGGTTACGAAAGGAAATGTATGTATTTGCGTCTAAGTGTCATTACCGCAACCTTGGTATTGGCGACTTCGGGAACGTTCGCCGCCGACTGGCCGCAATGGCGCGGCCCGGACCGTAATGAAGTCTCGAAGGAAACGGGGATACGCACGAAGTTCGGAGCGAACGGGCCAAAGGTCTTGTGGTCGGTGGAGAACCTGGGACGCGGCTATTCCGCGCCAGCTGTGGTCGGCAATGTTCTGTACATTCTGGGCGCCGAAGACAGTGAATTCGCGGCCGCACTGAACACGGCGACCGGCAAGGAAATCTGGCGGACGCCGTTGGGCGACAAATACAAGAACGGCTATGGCGACGGCCCGCGTTCGACCACGACCTTTGATGGCGACCGGCTCTATTTTGTTCGAGGCGACGGCAGTCTGCATTGTCTCGATGCCAATACCGGTAAGGAGATTTGGAAGAAACAGTTCAAGCAGGATTTCAAAGGCCAGCTGATGTCCGGTTGGGGATTCAGCGAATCACCGCTGATCGATGGCGATCACTTGATTTGCACTCCCGGCGGGCGGGATGGCTCGATCATTTGCTTGAATAAGTCCGACGGGAGCACCGTTTGGCGCTGCAAGGAAGTAACGGATGCGGCGGCCTACGCTTCGATCATAGCCGCGGACGTGGACGGCGTGCACCAGTACATTCAGGTGCTGCACCAGGGGATCGCTGGGGTGCGGGCCAGCGACGGAAAGCTGTTGTGGTACTACGACCGCCCCGGAAAGACCGCCACCGTTCCGACCGCGATTTATCACGACCATCATGTTTATGTGACCGCCGGCTACAATGTCGGCTGCGACATGTTCAAGCTCACCAAGGACGGCGAGGAATTCAAAACCGAGAAGGTTTATTCGAACCAGAACTTGGTGAACCATCACGGCGGCGTCGTCCTGCTGGACGGGTTCATTTACGGCCACTCGTACCAGGGGCCGAACAAAGGCTGGGTCTGCCAGGAATTTTTGACCGGCAAAATCAAATGGACTTCGGACGGCAAAGGCGGGCCGGGTAAAGGCTCGCTGACCTACGCCGCCGGGCACCTCTTCTGCTACGACGAAAAGACCGGTAACCTGCACATTGCCGAGGCCAGTCCCAAGGCTTGGAAGGAAACCGGCGTGATCAAGTTGCCAAAGAAATCGTCGGACCGATTTCGAAACGACAATTGTTGGACCCACCCGGTGATCGCCAACGGCAAACTCTATCTGCGCGATCAGGACCTGTTGTTCTGTTTCGATGTGAAGCAATGACCTGTGCCGCTGGCGGCTTTGCGGGGTTCGCAAAGCCGCCAGCGGCGTTATCATATTGGCATGGACCGACGCTTGGGCGAACTGCTGGCCGCGATTCTTTCCTCCAACTCCTTCTATGCGCGCAAATTCGCCGGCATCAATCCGTCCACCGTCGAATTGAATCAACTCCCATTCACCACAAAGGCCGAACTCCTCGCCAATCAACAGGCTCATCCGCCGTATGGATCCGCGCTCACTTTCCCCTTGCATCGCTACACGCGCATGCATCAAACTTCCGGAACCACCACGGGCCAGCCTCTGCGCTGGCTTGATACTCCGGAAAGCTGGGACCGGATGCTCGGTTGCTGGCGGCAAATCTTCGAGTTGATCCGGTTGCGAGACGACGACCGGCTATTTTTTGCCTTCTCGTTCGGGCCGTTTCTCGGCTTCTGGACGGCGTTCGAAGCGGCAAGCCGCTCGGGGCATTTCATACTTCCCTCGGGCGGAATGAGCAGTTCGGCTCGATTGCGCTTCCTGATCGAGCACGCTGCCACGGTCGTTTTCTGTACTCCCACCTATGCGATGCATCTGGCGGAAGTGGCGGCCAAGGACGGCTTCGATTTGGCAAAAAGTCCCGTACGCATGTTGGTGGTGGCGGGCGAACCGGGCGGGAGTATCCCAGCCACGCGGCAGAGGATCGAGTCCGCCTGGGGAGCGCGGGTGATCGATCACAGCGGGCTCACCGAAGTCGGACCGGTCGCGGTCGAATGTTTGGCCCGGCCGGGCGGTCTATCAATACTGGAGAACGACTACATCGCGGAAGTGATCAAAGCCGACAGCAACGGAGTCGGCGAGCTTGTGTTGACAACCCTAGGCCGCGTGGGTTCGCCGCTCATCCGCTATCGTACCGGCGATTTGGTCAAGCCCGTGTTCGGCAAGAACGGTTCGCTATGGCTCGAAGGCGGGATTCTCGGCCGGGCCGACGACATGATCCACGTACGTGGGAATAACATCTATCCCGCCGCGATTGAAGCCGTGGTGCGGCGCTTCCCCGAAGTGGCCGAGTTTCGCCTGATCGTCGATCGCAGCGAATCGTTGGCCAATTTGCGCATCGAGATTGAATGCGTGCCATCGGCCGACGACTCTGTATTAGTAGACCGTATAGCCAAGGCCCTGAAAGATGAGTTACTATTCCGGGCCGACGTGGCCCGAGTCCCGCCCGGAAGCCTGCCCCGCTTCGAAATGAAAGCCCGCAGAGTTGTTGCCACGGATGAACACGGATAAACACGGATAAACACGGATAAGAAAGAAGGAGATACGCGATGCACCGACTATTTAGCCGACTTCTCTTGGCTCTAATCTGTGTTCATCTGTGTTTATCCGTGGCAAATGTTGTCGCCGGCGATTGGGCGCATTGGCGCGGGCCGACCCAGAACGGCGTCTCCTACGACACGGGCCTGCCCGACAAATTCTCGCTCGATCCGAAAGACCCCAACAGCAATCTCATTTGGACTCAGCCCTACGGTTGTCGCTCCACGCCGGTCGTGATGAACGACCGTGTTTACATTCTTAACAGCGCCGGCGAAGGACTTCATGAAGGCGAACGCGTCGTTTGCTTTGACGCCAACAACGGCAAGGTGCTTTGGGAAGACAAGTTCAATCTCTTCCACACCGATATCGTCTCCAACCGCGTGGGTTGGACCAGCCCCGTGGGCGATCCGGAGACGGGCAACATTTACATTCACGGCACGCAAGGATTCCTGCGCTGCTACGACAAGGACGGCAAGATTCTTTGGAATCACAATCTCACCGAGGAATACGGCCGTGTGACCGGCTACGGCGGGCGCGTGGTCGGCCCCACGCTCGACGGCGATTTGCTCATCGTCGGCATGATCAACGGCAGTTGGGGCGATTTCGCCCGCGGCGCCAATCGCTTCGTGGCCTTCGACAAGAAGACCGGCCAGGTTGTATGGTGGTCTTCGCTGCCGAATCAAATTTACGTAACGTATTATTCGAATCCGGTGGTCGCAGTCATCAACGGCCAACGGCTGCTCATCACCGGCGGGGCCGAGGGAGGGATGCACGCCCTTCAAGTGCGAACAGGCAAATTGGTGTGGAGCTACACCTTTGCTCGCACGGTCATCAACAGTTCGCCCGTCGTCGACGGCAACTACGTATACTGCACGCACGGCGAGACCAATCTCGACACCAACGAGCAGGGCCGGCTGGTCTGTGTCGATGCCAGCCAAATCCAAAACGGCGCGCCGAAACTGGTCTGGGAAGTCGTCGGCATCAAGTTCTTTTACGCGTCGCCCGTCGTTCACGACGGCGTGGTGTACGTGTGCAGCGATAGCGCCCGGCTGTATCGCTACGACGCCAAGACCGGCACGCCGATCGGCAGACCATATGCCTACGGCGTGTTGGCTCGCGGTTCCCCGGTCCTCGTCGATGGCAAGATCTACGTGTTTAACGTGAACGGCCAAATGCACATCCTCAAACCCGGCAAGACCAAGATTGAGGAGTTGCACGTTCAAAAGTTCAAGCCGCGTGATGGCGTCGGCTTCGTCGAAACCAACGGCACGCCTGCGGTGGCAAACGGCAAGATGTACTTTGGCACGCTCGAAAGTTTCTATTGCATTGGCGCCAAGAACGGAAAGGCCGGTTCGCCGCCCGCTCAACCCCCGGAAGACAAGGGCGACGACAAAGTAGCGCAGATTCAAGTGTTGCCCGCCGATGTCGTCTTGCCGCCCGGCGGCAGCGCTGAGTTCTCGGTGAAGTTCTTCAATGCCAACGGCGTGCCATTGGACGCCAAACCCGACGGCAAGTGGGACATCGTGTTGCCGCCCAAGCAGCCCGA
>JBGQCZ010000554.1:0-4327 GCA_041495645.1 Gemmataceae bacterium
ATGGCGAATTTGGCCGCTGGGTCGGAAGAAAAGGCCCGAAAAAAGCCATCCTATCTATTCAGAACACCAGGGAACGCATACGGTTTCGTTGATTTGGCGTTGCCGTGCCCTCTGGGATCGTTTTGCATCGTTCGGTATAATCCACCTCGCGAATGCGGGCGTATTAATCAAACTGCGACATTTGCCACAGGATTTCGGGGGGCTTTTAGCCCATCCTTCATTGCTTCCCAGCGACGATCGCCAATGTGGGAAACCGCGAAGATCGGGATTTGCTGGCCGGGAATCAAGCCTTGCAGCTGGAGGATTTTCCATGACGAGGCTCAAGCCATGTTTCGCTTCGAAAACGGACTTCGCTCGGCGGTAGTCCGGCCGAAGGTAATCGCACTGCTGGCTTTTTTGGCTGTCGTGGCGATCGGTTTGTACCCGCTCGGCCGTTACGCCTGGGCGAGCGTGCATTATCAGCGAGCATTGTCCGCGATCGAGCGCCGCGATTTTCCGGAATCCCGGCGGCATCTCGAGATTTGCACCAACGAGTGGCCGAATAGCGCTCAGACCCGCTTTTTGGCGGCTCGAACCGCACGACGTGACGGCGACCTGAAGGCCGCCCAACATTTGCTCAAGGGTGCCGAGCGACTCGGTTGGGTGCCCGAAGCCGTCGAGCTGGAACGCGTCCTGCTCTCCCTCCAACTCGGCAGCTATCAAGCAACGTCCCGGGTCCTTATCGAGCAAGTGCGGAAGGAACATCCCGACTCGCTGCTGATCGTCGAGTTTCTGTCTGAGGCCGCGCTGCAAAACGGCGATCTGTTTCTGGCCGCGGAGTGTCTGGACTGGTGGACGCGTCTTGAGCCGCAAAACCCTCGCCCTTTCATGTTGCAGGGCGATGTGCTCGTTCGACTGATGCGGCGAAATGATGCGCTCGCCGCCTTCCGGCGTGCCGTGCAACTCGCGCCGGAAGATGCCACCGCACGACTGAGATGCGGCGAACTTCTTCTCGAGCAAAAATACGCCGACGAGGCAAAAGAACACTTTCAATGGCTTATGGAGCGAAAGCCCGATGATCCCGCCGTCCGCCGTGGGATGGCCAATTGCCTGATCAATCTTGGGCAGGCCGACGAAGCGCGGCGAATCCTCTTGGAATCGCTCACACAACCGGATGATGCCGCCTCGATGGCGCTGCTTGGCCAACTTGAACTTGCCTCGAACAATCTTCCCGAGGCCGAGAAGTGGCTCCGCCAGGCTGCGAACCGCCAGCCTTTCGATCGCGTCGTGCTCTATAATCTTGCCGATTGCCTGGGAAAAACCAATCGACTGGCCGAAGCAGAAAGCCTCAGACAACGCATGGAGCGAGTCGAAAAGGATCTTGATGACTCGCGCACCTTCTTCAAAGCGATTGCGGAATCGCCCGGCGATCCGGAACCGCGAAGGCAACTGGCCATTCGTCTGATGCGCAACGGCCAGGCGCCCGAAGCCATCCGCTGGCTCGAGACCGGGCTGCGCCTCGATCCGTACAATGCCGAAATCTACAAGACTCTCGCCGATTGTTACGACGGTATGAGTGACACCAATCAAGCAAAAGTCTTTCGGGATCGCGCAAAAGAGCTTCAAAAACAAAAGTAAGGTTGTCCGCAGGTCCTGGACACGCTGAAAATGGCCGACCCCGGCTGGCAAGATTCTGACCCTCGAGCCGCACGCTTTCGCCGGTGGGTGGTCTCGGCCACTCTCATTTTGGTTGTAGTGTCCGGCCTCGGCGTGGCGTATTGGCGATGGCCCACTCAAGAAACGGCCACAAAATCCTTCACGCATCAAGACGCTCCGGGCGACGATCCGGTCGCGCCAGACCCAGGCTACGTCGGCACTCAGGTCTGCGCCGCCTGCCATTCCGAGCGCGTCGCCGAATTCGAGAAGACAACCCATTTCAAGGCCTGTCGGGAGCCGAAAATCGGCCAAATGCCACCGGGGTTCGAGCCAGGCAAGGGAGTATACAAATCGCGCGATCCTGGCTTGCGCTTCGAGACGACTGAGTCCGTAGGCCAATTTACTCAAACAGCAATCAAAATGAACCGCGCGGGAGAGAAGCGATCGGTTGCACCCATCGGCCTTCTGTACGGCAACGGCGTCGGCGATCAGATCTATTTCACTTGGAATGAAGACCGACTCTTCGAACTGCCCATTGCGTGGCTGTTTCCGCTCAATTGCTGGGCCGAGAAGCCGTTCGACACTCGCGGTTCGGGCAACTATCTGAAAACGACAACTCCCCGCTGTCTGGAGTGCCATAACACTTGGATCGAGCACGTTGCAGGCAGCGAGAACCAATATCGACGCGACAACATGATCCTGGGCGTGACGTGCGAGAAGTGCCACGGTCCGGGCCGCGAACACGTCGCCTATCACCGCGAGAATCCGGACGCGAAACCGGCCAGGTCCGTGGTTCATCCGGGCCGGTTGTCGCGCGACCGTCAAATGGATGTTTGCGGTCAGTGCCATAGCAATGCCCCAAAACGTCGCGGACCGGCGTTCAGCTACCGGCCCGGTGAGCCGCTGGAATCTTTTTTCCGCACCGCGCTGAACAGGCACCAAGAGGACGATCACGTCGCCGATCAAGTGAAATACTTGCGGCAGAGCAAGTGCTTTCAAATGAGCGACACGATGACCTGCGTCACATGCCACAACCCGCACCGGCCGTCGGAATCGGCGGTCGCGGAAACGTCGGTCGGTCGGTCGTGTCAGAAATGTCATCAACCGGCGGAATGCCGCGAGCGCGTGCGCTTGCCGTTGGGCGTTCGCGACGACTGTGTGAAATGTCACATGCCGCAGTTTTCGCGTATTCAGGTATTGTTCCACACTCCGGAAGATCAATACGTGCCGCAAGTCCGCCCACGGCAGCATCGCGTCGGCATTTATCCGGTGGCCACGCAAGAAGTGTTGTTGAAATGGCATCGCACGCAAGCCGGTGAGCAAAACCGGCAGGAAGCGGCACGGCTCACCCAAGCGCTGGTGCAGCATTGGCTGGGTGATGCCGAGAAGTTTCGCAAAGAGTACCGGTTCATCGCCGCGATTGCGGCGCTGCGCGAAGCGTTGCGGATCGACCCGTCGCCGGCCTCGCGCGCGATACTGAACGAGGTCATCGCGATTCAGGCCAAGCTCGACGCGGATCTTGGTGAGGCCGTTCATCTGACCGAAGCGCGCCAGTTCTCCGAGGCCGTGGACGTTCTCGAAAAGATGTTGGTCGTCAAACCCGATCTGGCCGCCGCACACTATCGGTTGGGGACGCTGTACGCGGTCGCCGAACAAAACGAACGCGCGATCGAGCACTTGCAGGCGGCGGCAAGGAGTGATCCGGACGATGAAAGCGCCGACGCAATGCTCGGCTGGTTGGCTTTCCAGGCGGGCAAGTCGGAGGAAGCAATCGAACATTACCGGCGCGCCGACGCCAAGGGCCCGTTCATCTCGAAGATCAATTACCACTGGGGTTTGGCGCTCTTGAAGCTCGAACGATGGCCCGAAGCCGCGGAGCGCTTTCGCCAGGTTACGATCATCGATCCGAACCATGCCGGAGGCTGGCAGGGCCTGAGCCAAGCGCTCCGCCTGCAAAACAAGCCGCACGAAGCGGTGCGCTATGCTCAGAAGTCCGCGCGAATGACGCGTTTTGAAAACCCCGACGTTCTGCTGACACTCGCTGAGATCTACGTGGACCTGAGTCGGTGGGACGAAGCCGAAGATGTGGCGGCCAAAGCGATTGCTGGGGCTGAAAAACCCGATTCGAAACTGAGTTATCATCTCCGGCGACGATTCCTCGAGATCCGCGGTCAGGCCAAGCGGTCCGGCGCCAATTAATCCATTTCGCGTCGTTCTCCAAGTTGAATGAAATTCCCCATTCGGATGCCGTCTCGATACCTGAGAACGGCGAAGTTTCCAAAACTGCTGTGCATGCAGCGGCGCGCCGTCTTGTTCCTCGTCTCTGTTTTTCTTTTTCGTCCCGGAGGGTTTGGAATGAAATCGTTTCGACGGCGCGGGTTCACGCTGATTGAGCTGTTGGTCGTGATTGCCATCATCGCCATTCTCATCGGCTTGTTGCTGCCCGCGGTGCAGAAAATTCGCGAAGCAGCGGCGCGAATGAGCTGCAGCAACAATCTCAAGCAAATCTCGCTGGCCGCACACAACTTCGCGTCCGCCAACACGTATCTGCCTCCCGGTTATTTGGGAACGTATCCCAACCTGGGCGCCCTTGAGCCGCACCCCACGTGGAGCCCGCCGCAGAACGTCGGCGTGATCGCATTTCTCCTGCCCTACATCGAGCAGGACAACTTGTACCGGCAGATGCAATCCG
>JBGQCZ010000555.1:0-4327 GCA_041495645.1 Gemmataceae bacterium
GTGCCGTAACTCTTCAGCCCGCCGCGCTTGAATAGACGCGCGAATCGGCTGGCCTTGCGCCAGCGCCTCGCGGGCCGCCGCGAAACGCGCCTCGCGCTGCGCTTCCACCGCAAACAGCAACGACAAATCCGCCTTGCAGCGCCGGCAATTCGGACCAACTTCGTTTGCGGCTTTGCACAATGGACATGCGATCGGCATGAAGGCTCCGGTTTCCGTTCCGTGAGTTTCTATCGCCTTCATCATACTGATTGCCCATCCCCCCGTGGGTCGCCCGGCCGCCGGAGGTCTTCAGTCTTGGCGATCGGCCGTCCTGGCCACTACAGTACCACCATCAAAGTTCGCGGTTTCTCATTTCGACTCCCCGGAGGAAACACATCATGCGGCATTCTCTGTGTCTGTTGCTTCCCGTCCTGGTAATGACCATGAATCCGGCACGCGGTGAATCACCGGCCGACGTGCTCGACAAGGCGTCGTCCAAATTCGCCAAATCGGGCGATTTGAAGGTGCATTACAAGTCGCTCGGCGAAGGCAAGACCGCACTGGTCCTCATCCATGGCTGGCGCTGCGATCACACGGTTTGGCGCGAGCAGGCGGCGGCGTTCAACGGCAAGGTGCGGATGCTGTTCGTCGATCTGCCTGGTTACGGCAAGAGCGACAAGCCCAAGATCGACTACACGATGGACGTGTTTGCCAAAGGCATCGACGCGGTGTTGCAGGACGCAGGCGTGGAGCAAGCGGTATTAGCGGGCCATAACATGGGCACTCCGGTGGTGCGGCAGTTCTATCGGCTTTACCCGGACAAAACCAAAGCGCTGATTTTCGTGGACGGCGCACTGCGGCCGTTTGCCAAGGACAAGGCCCAGGCCGAGCAATTCGCGTCGCGATTCAAGGAAGATACGTTCAAGGACACCGCTCCAGCGTTCTTAGCCTCCATGTTCCCGAAAGAGTCTCCGATGGCGTTCCGCGACCAAATTGAGACGCTCGTCAAGAACGCGACTCCGAGCGTCGCGATCAGTTCATGGCGCGGCATGCTGCTCGACGAAAAAATCTGGAAGGAAGATCCCGTCAAAGTACCGGCCCAGGCGATCATGGCCAAGTCGGCGTTTTGGACTGAAGACTACAAGGCATTCGTCAAGAAACTTGTGCCCGATCTGGATTACCGCGAGTTCGACGGCGTCGGGCATTTCCTGTTCATGGAAAAGCCGAAGGAGATCAACGAGGCACTGAGCGAGTTCCTGACCAAACAAGGGCTCCTGAAGTGAGCGAATCCTGACCTGTCCCGAAAACATAACGACCCCGGAAGCAATCCGGGGTCGTTGTGTTTATAGGTAGGGATCAATCGTAGCCGCAGGCTTTAGCCGGCTTTAGCCTGCGCGATCTGCGGTATCCTACCATGGCGCGCCGAGCGAACGCAGGCTAAAGCGCTAAAGCCTGCGACTACAGCAAGTTTGGGATTCACATTCCTTTCCGATATACCCCCAGCAAGCAATTCTCGGGATAGCGCAGGCCGATCTTGTGGAGCGTGCGCCAGGCACAAAGCTCAACCCAATTCAACGCCTTCATCTGACTGAACGTGGCCAGGTCGTCGAGATACAGAAACAGTTGTTCGCGGAACCCGCCGCTTTCGAAAATCCGCCGCAAATCGCGACGCGTGTTCATGCGATACACGACCGGAAATGTATCTTTCTCTTCCCCGCCCCAAAGCAGCCGTTTGAGTGGATGATGCAATCCGAACGGCGTGAATCGAGCCGCCAATGAGATCGGCGAGCGACGATTAACGGTATAGATCACGACTCGCCCGCCGGGCGCCAGCAGGCGGTTCAAGGCGGCAATGACTTTTGGCGGATCGGCGATATGCTCGGCCGCCATGCGAAATGTGGCCAAGTCGAAACGATGATCCGTTTGATAGTCTTCAATCAAACACTGGACTCGTTCGCGGACAAACGGATTGGCATGGATATTGTCGCTCGGATCGACGCCGACTAGGAGACTGCAGCGAGCGGACAGTTCCTTTGCGAGCGGAGCATTGTGCGGAAAGACGCTTGCGCCGCCGCCCACATCGAGCCACTGGGTTTCGGTTTGAACGTAGCGGGCGACGAGGGCTTCGCAATAATCGTCGGGCGTGAAATAGCCAAAGCGGACACGGCGACGCACGCCCCAGCCGGCTTTGGCGATGTCGCCGTGCTTGAGTGCGAGGCGCTCTTGCAATTCGTACGTGGTCGGGGATTCGTCGGTCGGGCTCTCGTCTGAAGCGCTCGTCATCGTTTGTGCTCGAGATTACCGGTTGCGTCACTTTGGATTGCTCGCGACCGTCCGATTCACTTCGATTCGCGCACCGTTCAAATATCGAGCCAATTGGTCTTCGGCCAGGGTGCGGAATTTGCCCGCCGTGCCGAGCAACCTGCATCTGGCTTTCCGGCATCAAATGAGCAAAGAGCGGCCAACGCGATGGCGGCTAAGGCGCGCTCTGTATAGTAGGCCCTCTGTCGTTGTCTCAGTCGAAAACACATTCGCGCTCACAGTTCCGTTCCTTCGGCCAAGAGCGACATTGCAGACACTGGAGAGAATGAACTCTCTTTCTTGGCAGGCCGCTTCAGCCCTGTTTCTCCTCGATCGTGAGCCGCTACCGATCAAGCGGCCTTCGACGTGTTATTCTTACCATGTTTTGATTGATACGCGCCGTTCATTTTTAGGCACCGGGCCTCACAGCGACCGGTTGAATGCTCCCAGCGAAGGCGCGCCAACGGAGAATTAGCGGCCTGCACCAGCGCCACCTGCCGCCGCAGGTACGGCTCGCGGAGCTCGTCATTGATGTGTGCTAACATTTTGGCGCGCGCTGCGGTTTTCGCGGCACGGTCTCCCGTGCGTTGGCGCTGAAGCGGTATGCGATGCATTGCAGTTACGGAAAAGCTTGAATTACCCCCACGCGCAAGAACAAACCAAGAGCGCTCAGTCTTAATTCGAAAGCTGCTTCGATACCCAATCTTTGATGGGTTTCCACTTGATCGAAGATGAAAACCCATTGGCCACCGTGTTCAGCACATCCAGGTCCTTGTTTTCGACGCCATCCATCGGCAGTTCGGTCGTGAGCGGAACTTGCACACGCAGATAAGAATCCCTCAAGAGCGAATGGCAGACGAGGCTATCGTTGGCCGAACTACCGTCAAAGAGTGCGTTGAGGAGTGGGTATGCCGGGGCACGATCGCTCGTCTTGACCGGCAACAACCAAGCTGAGGGTCCAAACGCCTCCACGGAGTTGAACAAAGGGGCTTGCGGAATCGGAAGAGCATTGAGCGTCGTACCGGCGCCGATCGAAAGCAGGCGAAGCGCTGACAACTCGGTGCCGGCGTTGATGGCCATCGCCGCTGCCAATGAGCCAGGGTTGTTCGCGAAGATGCCGCCGTCAACGCAGTATCCGAGTTGATGATGCTCATAGGGCGGGAAATAGACCGGTGCCGCACTCGTGCACATCGCGGCTTCGATGATGTGGGACTCAATAGGCGGTCGCCCCAGGTTGTGCAGCGCGACCGGCCTCCATCCTTCATGGGCCTCCTTGTTCTCGAGTTGGAAAGTCGTCACCAGCACTTTGCGTGGCAGGTCTGTCAACAATTTGTCATTCTTGACCGCGTCCGTCTCAATTTCCCCGAGGACTTTGAGAAGGCCCTTGTTGTCGTATCGCACGTAGTAAAGGTACTTGTAATTCTGTTCCAGTAGTTTCACCAAGTCCGGGTTCAGGCGGGCCAGGATCACACTGAGCAACTCTGGAAGCTTGAAGTCGGCTGGGCTGCGCGGCTCGAAAATCCGTTTGGCATTTCGCCGGAAAAGCTGGATGATCTTCGTGATCGGCATGCCCGCGGCCAAACCCAACGAAATAATACCGCCCGAAGAGGTTCCGGCAAAAAGATCGACATGCTTTAGAAACTGGCACTCGTCGTCCAGTTTCTTGATTAAGAGTGCCGTCAGCAAGCCGCGGATTCCACCCCCATCGCAGGACAGGATAAAAAACCGCTTCGCCATTTCGTCCTCCAACTGAAGGGGGATTGTTCGAGCATTTCCGCGCCGGCCACGTCGTTCGCGCAATCGTAAGCCGTCAGCGATTCCGCATGCGACAGCAGCCACGACGCTTCTGCCAACTTCTAATCGATTGCGCCGGTCAAGCGCTTACCGTTCGACGGCTTATTTTCATGTTCCCTCACGCTATTCCTTACTGCTTGCGATGATTCGGTCATTTCTTTTCGCGGGTTTGTTGTCGCGGATGAGCCCGCAAATGTTCTTCTCGCTGTTTCGTGGCCCGTGCCAAGTAGTCGCGCAGGGTTTCGAGGCCGAA
>JBGQCZ010000556.1:0-4312 GCA_041495645.1 Gemmataceae bacterium
CCAGAAGAAGCCGGATATTCTCGAAGCGCTCAGGCTCGCGGATGAACTCAAGCTCAAGGTCATTCTCACCGGCGGAACCGATGCCTGGAAAGTAGTTGATGAGTTGAAGAAACGCGACATCCCGGTGATTCTCGGTCCGATTATGGTGTTGCCGGGCGAGATCTACGATCCCTATGACGCTCCGTTCAGCTGTGCCGCGAAGTTGCATCAAGCCGGCGTGCGTTTCTGCATTCGCTCGGGCGGCAGCAGCAATACCCGCAATCTGCCCTACGAAGCCGCGATGGCCGTGTCGTACGGCTTGCCGCCCGAAGAAGGTCTGAAAGCCGTCACACTGTACCCGGCTAAGATTCTCGGGCTCGAAAAAGAACTGGGCAGTATCGAGGCGGGCAAACGAGCCAATTTGGTTTTGACCAACGGCGACATTCTGCAACCGAGCACGCAAGTGCTGAGCTTGTTCATCGAAGGCAAGCCGTACGAGCCGACGAGCAAGCAGACGCGGCTCTACGAGAAGTATCGCGAGAGGTTGCGCGAGGTGAAGGAGGGCAAGGCGTCGCTGGGTACGAAATGATCCAGCTGCCGAATGTTCATGTACGGATTTTTTGTACTTTGCTGTTGCAATCGCGCGGCGCCTCTGTTCTATTAACCCGAGCCCGTCATTTGTTTAGTCGTTTGTTTGTTGTCAATCGCCCTTCATCTGACCGTTGCGGAGCGTTTGTATTCGGGAAGGCCTGGGGCCTGAATCTACTTGTCTTGTTTTTCCCCGCGTCTTGTCCTGAGTCCTGACTAAACGTGCCGCTTCCTCGCCGCCCGTCCCGCGTCGAGGTTGAATTTCCGGCCATCCGGTTTCGCCAGACTCACGTCCGCGGGCAGTTGTCCGCCGCCGGGGCCGAGGCGCCGTCACCCCCTCATTGAATGCGCGTTTTTGACCCCGCGGGCTCACGGCGTTCGTGCGCGCCCGCGGCGGGGGAAAGCCGGGGAAGCTGGGCGCCATGATTGCGCGCTGGATTCCCGCGGCCTTAGGATGAGGGCTCATCATGTCTCGCAAGTCTTGGGGAATGCGCTCGCACAACTCGCGGATGTTGCGGAAGCTGCAGTTTAGGCCGCGAGTCGAAACGCTCGAAGATCGCTGCACGCCCGCGACTTTCCGCTCTGTCGACGGCACTGACAACAATCAGACTCACACCGATTGGGGCAGCGCCGGCATCGATTTGCTGCGCAAGGCGCCGGCCGCGTATCCCGACGGACTCTCCGGTCCCGTCGTCGGCAACCCGACTCGGCCCAGCCCTCGCGAAATCAGCAATGCCGTCGTGGATCAGGGCTCGGAAGACATCATCAGCGATCGGCTCATGTCGGCCATGGTGTACTCTTGGGGCCAGTTCATCGATCACGATATCGACCTGACTCCGGGTGGCTCGACCGAGCCATTCAACATTTCGGTTCCGACTGGCGACCCGTTTTTCGACCCGAACAGCACCGGCACGCAGGTTATCAACTTCAACCGATCGATCTTCGATCCCGCCACCGGAACCACCGACGCGCGGCAACAGCCGAACAAAGTCACGGCCTTTCTCGATGGGTCGATGATCTACGGTTCGGACACGACGGTGGCCGACGAGTTGCGCACGCACCAGGGCGGCCGGCTCAAGACCAGCCCCGGCGGCGACGGCGTCATCGGCACGGGCGACGACTTGCTGCCGTTCAACAACCAGACCTATTTCCCTGGGATCCACCAAAACGGCGATCCGAACAACCCGGCCGCGTTCAAAATCGCCAACGACGCGCACATCGTTTCCGACGATCAGCTCTTCATGGCCGGCGACGTGCGGGCGAATGAGAACATCGAGCTCACCAGCCTGCATACGCTGTTCGTCCGCGAGCACAACCGCGTCGCGAACCTGCTGCACGCCGCCAACCCCAGTTTGGGCGACGAGAAGCTCTATCAAATGGCTCGCGCGATCGTCGGCGCGGAACTTCAAGCCATCACCTTCAACGAGTTCTTGCCGGCGTTGCTCGGTTCGAATCCGCTGCCCGGTTACACCGGCTACAAGCCGAACGTCAATCCAGGCGTCGCCACGGAGTTTTCCACCGCGGCGTTTCGCGTCGGCCATACCATGCTCGGTGACGATATTCGCTTCCTCAACAACGCCGGGTTGCCCGTGCGCGACGACATCGCACTGAGCCAAGGGTTTTTCAACCCCACGTTCGTTTCAGAAAACGGCATATCGCCGATTCTGAAGTACCTGGCGACCGACCCGGCCTCGGAAGTGGATTCGACAATTGTTGGAAGTGTGCGGAATTTCCTGTTTGGCCCTCCGGGCGCCGGCGGATTTGACCTCGCCTCGCTCAACATCCAGCGCGGCCGCGAACATGGGCTCGAAGACTACAACACGATGCGCGCGGCCTACGGCTTGCCGAAGGTCACAAACTTTTCGCAGATCACCTCGAACGGCGATCTGCGAGACAAACTGGAGACTCTTTACGGCAACGTGAACAACATCGACGCTTGGGTTGGCGCACTTGCCGAGGACCACATTCCGGGCACCAGCACCGGCAAGCTCATTCATGCCGCCCTCGTCGATCAGTTCAAGCGGCTCCGCGACGGCGATCGCTTCTGGTATCAGAAAGTGTTCTCCGGCACGACGCTGCAGCAAATCCAGAACACCTCGCTGGCGGACATCATTCGCCGGGACTCCGCGACGAATAATCTGCAGAACAACGCGTTCTTCTTCCGCGTGTCCATCAGCGGCACGGTATTCAACGATTCGAACAAGAACGGCCGGCGCAATTTCGGCGAACGCGGACTGGCCGGCCGAACCGTTCAACTCATCGATTCCTCCGACAGCTCGGTGGTGGCGGAGACCACGACCGGCGCGAACGGATCGTACACGTTCGGCGTGTTCGACGGCCTTGGCACCGGACGGTACCTGGTCCGTGAAGTCGTGCCGTCGGGATGGGCGCAGACGACGCGCGATCCCGGACTGGTCGTGATCACGAAAGGCCAAACCTTCGTAAGCAGCGTGGATTTCGGCGCCGCCAAGAGCGGGTCATCTCCCTTCGCCGCGATTGCCTCCAGCGGCACGACCGCGACCGGCACGACGAATGCGGAAGCGACGACCGAGACGCCGGCGTCTTCGACTCCCGATGCGCTTGCGGCTCCTTCAAGCGATGCCGTTTTGGTCCAAGCGCCGCCGGCGACCGCCAAGCCGGCCGGATCAAACGCTTGGTTCATGGACTGGTTGTCGCAGGAAGCGCCTTCCGCGCCGGTTAACGAAACGTGGTTCGACGTCTTGGTGACGCGAGGATTCGGACAGCGCTAATGCAGAGCCAATTCGCGTTGGAGGGTTAGCGGCCCGGTTGCATGGAGCGGCCGGGCTGCTTCCTTTTGCAGAGGTCAGAAGTCAGAGGTCAGACAACATGACCACCTCTTGACTTCTGACCTCTGACTTCTGACTTCTGACTTCTGACTTCTGACTTCGAGGTTGGTTTCATGTCCGACTTGAAAGGCCGCGTGGCGATTGTCACCGGGGCGAGCCGCGGCATCGGCCGGGCGATTGCCGTCGGGTTGGCTCGCGTCGGTTGCGCCGTCGCGGTCGTTGCGAAGTCCACCGAATCAACCGAGAAACTACCGGGTTCGATTTTCGCCGTGGCCGAGGAAATCGAGAAAATCGGAGCGAAAGCCCTACCGCTGCGAGTCGACGTGCGCGATGAAGCGCAAATTGAACAAATGGCCGCCAAAACACTCGAGCGATTCGGCCGCATCGACATACTCGTCAACAACGCCGGCGCGCTGTATTGGCAACCCGTCGTCGATACGCCGCCGAAACGCTTCGACCTGGTAATGGACGTGAATGCGCGCGCGTCGTTCCTGTGTTGCCGGGCCGTTCTGCCGTCGATGATCAAAAACAAATGGGGCCACATCATCAATATGTCCCCGCCGCTCGATCGCGGCTTCGCCGCCGGACGCGTCGCCTACGCCATCTCCAAACTCGGCATGACGCTCCTCACCCACGGCCTCGCGGAAGAAGTAAGGCCCCACAACATCGCCGTGAATTCGCTCTGGCCCGTTACGATCATCGAAAGCCAAGCGTCGATCAACTGGAACCTCGGCAGCCGCGCGATGTGGCGGACGCCCGATATTCTCGTGGATTGCGTCTTGAGGTTAGTCGGAAAGGATCCGGCGGCCATCACCGGACAGGCGCTCCTGGACGAAGACTTCTTGCGCGGCGAAGGTGTCACCGATCTCAGCGCCTACGCGTGCGTACCAGGAACGTATCCACCACGCGTCGATTGGAACGCCAGATTTCCGACTGAG
>JBGQCZ010000557.1:0-4311 GCA_041495645.1 Gemmataceae bacterium
AAGCCGATACCGCGCAGTTGCTCGTCGGCCTTGCGGCGCGCCGCAAAGGAACGGTCGCCGCATTGGCGGATCAACTCCAGAATCTGCTTGCGCTGGGCTTCCGACGGCGTGGTTTGCCCAAGGAATTGCAGAAGGGCCGGTCCGTCGATCTTGATTTCGGCGTCGCGCAGGATTTGCTCGTCGCGTGCACGCTCGTCTTGGGCCCGCAGTTGCATCACAACAACTACGGCCAGCGTCAGGACAAGTAGGAAGCTACGCGCGGGCATAAGAATAGCGTAGCCCGTCACAACTCTCCAAGCCACGAATTTGTAATCACTTCTTGCGAAGCGTCCGCCGAGGCACTTCGGTGAGTTCCCGGTGCGCGCGGTAGCTGATTCGCGCCGCGACCGACACCTTCAGCACGTGAATGCCGCCGCGAAAGACGAAGAAGCCGATCACGACAAGCGGCGGGGCACTGAGAATCCAGCCGTCGCGCAGCATTTGGTAGCTCAGGAAGAAGACATACAGCCCAATCGCTACGAGAAGCCAACCGGCTACTTCGCGCAAGATTGATCCAATCACGTTTGTTTCTCCAACTTGCGTTCGGATTTTCGCCGCCGCCACGCGATCCAGCGCGCCAGGCGCCGCTGCTCGCCGCGCGTCTCGGTCCAAAGAGTATCCACGCCAATCATTGCCGCTTCGTCGCGCGACATGCGATAGCTTCGCAAAACTCGGAACAAGCCCACCAGGACCATGGCGCCCACTCCCACGGTCCAGACCAGCCTCGTCACGTGCCAAGGAGATTGGTTCATTCCCAACCGTTGCGGTTCCCCGGGCTCCACGATTACCCATTCCAGCAGGAGCCACTGCCACAACACCTGCCCGGCAAGCACGCAAATTGCGATCACACCGATCAAGTGCAAAGGCTCACGCGTCGAGACCTGGTGCGGTGGGCGTGCTTCGGGCGGGTCGCCGCCCGGCCCGCTCAGGCGCGGGCGTTGATCCGCCGGCACCGCTGACCATCCAAGGGCAAACAAGCGATACTGCGAACCCAAATACGCCAACAACGCCGGCGCGGCCAACACATCCATCAATTGCACCGACCTTCGCGAAAACGACGACGACAGGCTGAGGAACAACGCAGTGATCAGCAGCACAATAATCGGCGCGAAATAGACCGGCTTGCGCAGGACGCCCAATTGCCGGGGAACGAGAAAAGTCGCCAGTCCCAGCGCTCCGATCAGCCCCGGCACAACCGCAAAGGTCCCCATGCGCTCCATCAATGCCAGAAACAACACCACCAGCCCGGAAAAACCCAGGAACAGATAGTAGTTGACGCCCGGCAACTCAATCGGATCTTCGGCTTCTGGTTCGGTCATCGTCGGATTCCCGCCACTCGAAGTTGTTCCATGCGATCCAGGATCAATTGCACCGGCTCGCGGTGTTTCGCGCAGACCACCGGCACCGCCAGCCGTCCAAACTCGCGGCGCGTTTCCTGAAAGGCCCGATGATAGCGAAGAATGAGCGATCGTCGCGCCTCCGCCATCACATCGCCCATCGGGCTCGCCGGTTCGAGTTCCTCGGAGTCCGGCAACGGAATATCCGGCGACCACGGACAAATCAACACGACGCGATGGTGGCGGCCGAGCGCTACCCGAACCGCGCGCCTCAGTGGTTCCATCCGGCCGGTTAATTCGAACAAGTCGGCCGCCAGAACGAACAATTCGTTGTCGCGGCCGCGGCGCACGGCGGTCAACAGCGCCGCCGCGAGAACTTCGACTTTTTCCGGGCTCGCGAATAGGTACTTCCCACGCCAATCGTACATCGGCACCGGATACGGCACTTGATGCATCGAAAGGAACTCTTGCAACGCGATGCTGAGATGCAGGTCGTCTTCGTGCATGAGCGCGAGCGCGCCGGGCGGAAGGCCGTTGACCACCGTGAGCACCGCGGCGAGGCGCTTGCGCACGGCTTGTTGACGCCACTCCGTGAGCGACAACCGACGCCACCACGGAAACACCGCATCGCCAAGGGTGAGCGAACGCAAATACTCGGGTCGTGGAAACAAGATCGGCAGCCACCAGCGCCAGGTGTTGAGGCGCGAGTCGAGCAGATCGGGATACACCTCCTGGGCCAAGGCGTGCGCGAGCGGAATGAGCGATTCGGCGTCGGGGCGAGAGGCAGCCACGGGCAGTCGTCCGATTTCGGATAGGCGACGAAGCAAATCCACGAGATGGCGCTTGCTTCGTGACGGCGGCATGTATGCCGAGCTTTCTTCGTCAAACGTGATGAGGCCGACGTGGTCGCGATTGCCGAGCGCGGCCTGCGCCACACTGGAAGCGATTTCGATCAGCCGCGCGAGGGCGTTGTTTCCCGGCGGGCCGAGCCGCACCGCCTGCGACGCGTCCACCAGCATGGTGCAGCGCACCGGCACGTCGTTCTCGAGTTCCTTGACAATGAGCTTGTCTTTGCGGGCCGAGGCTTTCCAGGCGATCATGCGCGGCGGGTCGCCCGGTTGATAATCGCGAAGGTCGAGCAGTTCGCTGCCGCTGCCGGCACGGCGCAGTCGATGAATTCCCGGCGGCGGAAGCATGTTGTCGTGCTTGGTGTGTCGCTGATTGGCCTCGGCGTCGACCAACGGCGGCAAGGCCGGGTATTCGACAGCGCGGCGCAGAAATGCTTCGTGGAAAAAGAACCCTTGCGGATCGGCGAACCGCAACCGTACTCCCTCGAAGCGCACCGGTCCCGAACTTCGGCAGCGGATCCGATAGCTGATCTCGACTGGTTTCCCGCGCGAGACCTGCCCGGCCCCGTTCGTCCCGCCGTCAACCAACTTCACGCCGAACGGCAAGCGGTCATCAATAAGGGCAAACGGCAATGACAGGCGAGAAGTGGTCGAGATACGAACGATTACCGTGAAAGTGCGCCCGGACCACAGCGTCACGACCGGTCCCCGGTCGTCGCGCAGTTCGCGTTCGATATGCAGTTCCGGCACGCCCCAGCGCAGCGCGAATAGAAACCGGCACCACTCGAACACGACCCATACCAGCACCGTCAGGCCGAGAATGGCCGCAGTGCCTCCGCGCGCAACCGGCAATGCCGCTCCCAGCGCCGCCAGAAACAGTGCCGTCAGCAGCAACCACCAGCCGCGGGACGTCAGCATGAATTTGCCCGGATAGAATAACCAAGCCCGTGCCTGTTCTATTCTTATTCGCGAGACGACGCCATGCATCTCGAAGGCGACCAGGATTTTCCGCTGCCGGTCGAAAGCGTTTTCAAGAAGCTGAGCGATGCCGCGTTTCTGGTGCACTGCCTGAAAGATGTCGAGATTATCCGTGCCGAGGCCGACACCGCCGCATGGAAGCTCCGTCCGGCCCTTTCGTTCGTCGCCGGCACGCTGGACACTTCGCTGACAATCACCGAACGCACGGCCCCGACCGCCATGCTGGCAACGGTATTTAGCAAGGGAATTGGAGCGACCACCACCGTGCAAACGGCGCTGGCATTCGCTTCCCACGAAAACGGCACGCGGATTCACTGGACCCTCGACTTGACGCAAGCGACGGGCCTGCTGAAACTGGTGCCAAAAAGCCTGATGCAAGGCGCTGCGCAGAAAGTAATCGAGGATGTGTGGGCGCAAATCGCCGCGAGAATAACTCACGAATGCCAAAAAACCAGTTGAAGAAACCGGGTAACCGAGAACCGGCGTGCGATTACCGACCAACGGGAATACAACTAAATCCAATTTTTGCCGCTCCACACTCTCTGCGCTTCTTGCGCATAACTCTTGGAGTTGCAACATGTTACTCTCCGTCACGCATGCTCGAAAAAACTTCGTTGGACGCGCGGTGGTGGTGGTTGTGTGGGGCGACTGATCATGAATTGAGTGTGCGAATTGAGCCGGACCAGCTGACGCCTGTGGATTCGGAATTGACGCGACCACGAGCGATTCCCCAAGAGAAGTGAGTGCGCGAAGTGCGAACGAGCCGCAAGGGCGGAAATGACCGCGGCTGCATATAGCCCTGCGGCGGCACACTTGCCGCGGAAAACCCTGGAGGCATCATACCGTGACATGAACGGCAACCTCCAACCAAACTACAAAAACAACTCAAAACCAAACTAAACCAAACGATCGGCCGTGTGCGGCAATGTTCGGGTTTCAGCCCCAACTCCTTACTCCAGGCCAAGTTCTATCCCTCCCCCGACGCCATCACACAAATTGTTGCGAAAGTCATAAAGCCAGTCATAAAGCCAGTCATAACGGCAGTTGGAAAGGCAGTTGGAAAGGCAGTTGGATTGGTGCGTCGGGTGGTCCACGGTTACTGTCGGGCG
>JBGQCZ010000558.1:0-4282 GCA_041495645.1 Gemmataceae bacterium
GACACCAGGCGGTGGAATACGTGTTGCGTGCGGCGTTGGCGTCGCCACGGTGCCCGCCGGGCGCGCCGACCACCACCGTGAATCCGCAACGCAGACAGGTGCAAGCCTTGTGGTTGCCGTAGAGCGTCGACGCCATGCTGCCCGTGGGCACGCCGAACGGTTCCAGCGCGATGGCACGGAGTGTGAGGACGACAATCGCGAACAGAATTGCCGACGCCAGAAACTGGCGCAACGAAAAGCCATGATCGGCGCTCGGCTGTCGACTTTCGGCTGCCGGCTTACGTACGGCAGGGATCGGATGAAGCTGCAACGCTTCAGCGTGAGCGGGCAGCGCTTCGGATTGTGGCTGGCTGATTTCCACGCCGCACCCATGAATTTGCTTATTCGTCGGACTCCAGCACCGCCAAGAACGCCTCTTGCGGGATTTCCACCTGGCCGACCTGCTTCATCCGCTTCTTGCCCTTGGCCTGTTTCGCCCACAGCTTGCGCTTGCGCGTGATGTCGCCGCCGTAGCATTTCGCGGTGACGTTCTTGCGCACGGCTGCAATGGTCTCACGGGCGATAATGCGGCTGCCGATGGCGGCTTGCAGGGCGATTTCGAACAAGTGCTTGTCGATCTCTCCGCGAAGCTTCTTGACGAGCTTGCGGCCGCGTTGATCGGCGTTCGCGCGATGCACGATTACCGACAAGGCATCGACCCGCTTACCATGGACGAGAATGTCCAAGCGCACGAGATCGGCCTGTCGGAATCCGAGCAATTCATAGTCCATCGTCCCATAACCGTGGGTGACGGACTTGAGTTTATCGTAAAGGTCATAGATCACCTCCGCCAATGGCATTTCATAAGCGAGCATCACGCGCGTCGGGCTGAGATATTCCTGGCGCAGGAAAATCCCGCGGCGATCGGCGCACATTTGCATCAGATCGCCGACGTTGTCGGCCGGAATCAGGAAGCTGATCTTCACGATCGGCTCGCGGAACTCCTCGATCTGGCCGGTGTCCGGCACGTCCTGCGGGCTGTGGACCACGACGGTCTCAGCGTTTTTCTTGAGTATTTCGTAGGTCACGTTGGGCGCGGTTTGGACGAGATCGAGATCGCAATCGCGCTCCAGCCGCTGCTGGATGATCTCGCGGTGGAGCATGCCAAGAAATCCGCAACGGAAGCCAAAGCCCAAGCCTTCGCTGTTCTCCGGCTCGTAAACGAAACTCGAATCGTTGAGGCGCAGCTTACCGAGCGCTTCGCGCAGCGCTTCGAATTCGTTGTTGTTGACGGGATACAGACCGCTGTAGACCATCGGCTTCGGCTCGACATAACCCGGCAGCGCTTCGGCCGTGGGGTTGAGCGCGTCGGTCACCGTGTCGCCGATGTGAATCTCGCCGATGTCCTTGACTTGTGCGGTGTAGTAACCGACCTGACCGGCGGCGAGTTCGTCGCAAGGAGTCATGCCGGGGCGGAAGCGGCCCATGTCGGTGATGTCGTATTCGTTGCCGTCGCGCATCAACTTGATGTGTTGGCCCCTCTTGATGGTGCCGTCCATCACGCGAATGTAGACCACCACGCCCTTGTAGGTGTCAAAATGGCTGTTGTAGATGAGTGCCTTGAGCGGGGCGTTCGGGTCGCCGGACGGCGGTGGAACGCGGTCGATAATGGCTTGAATGACTTCATCGACGCCGATGCCGGTCTTGCCGCTGCAGCGCAGCACGTCCAGCGCGTCGATGCCGAGAGCGTGTTCCATTTCCGCGATCACGGCGTCGGGCCGGGCGACCGGCAGATCGATCTTATTCAACACCGGGATGATCTTCAGATTGTGCCCCATCGCCAAATAAGCATTGGCGACGGTTTGGGCCTGCACGCCCTGAAAAGCATCGACCAGAAGAATGGCGCCTTCGCACGCGGCGAGGCTGCGCGAGACTTCGTAGCTGAAATCGACGTGGCCCGGCGTGTCGATCAGATTCAGCTCGTACGTTTCGCCCTGGTATTGGTGATACAGCGTGACCGGGTGCATGCGGATGGTGATGCCGCGTTCGCGCTCCAGGTCCATGGCGTCGAGGGTTTGGGCGCGGTATTCGCGCGCCGTGATCGTGCCGGTCTTGAGCAAGAACTGATCCGCGAGAGTGCTCTTGCCGTGATCGATGTGGGCGATGATGCAGAAGTTGCGAATGAGGCGTGTTTCAGGCATGGTCTCTTCCGGGTGGCGCGAACCGAACGATCGAGCGGGAACTTGCTCGGGGTCGGAACCGTCATCCGAGGTTCTGTTCCATATTCACTTTTTTAGCAGAAGCAGCGCGAGATGCATAGTGCCGTAGTGTTTTGTCAAATATCAGTTGTCAGGTAGGACGGCTCTCCAGAGCCGTCAATGACGGCTCTGGAGAGCCGTCCTATCTGGCAACTTCTTATTTCTTCTCTTCCGTGAACATCAGCAGGCCCATGCCTTCCGGGCGAGGGTCCACGTCGGCGGGACGCGACCAGGACATGATGCCTTTGCCCGGCGCCACGCGCACCACGTTGCAGGCCCAGGTCTTGCCGACCACGATCAGGTCGGCGGTCAGCTCGGCCAATGGAATAGCAACCTCCGCGGTCCATCCGGCGGCGGTGCTGTCAACGGCAACAAACCACTTCGGGTTCCAGGTCTTGTCGCCCCAGCAATCCTCGGCCAGCGCGCCGCGCTGGTCGATTTGCAAGTGATAATAAGTCTGAAAATCGCGATCGAGGTCGAGCATGATGCCGACGCGGTCGTGGCCGCTGAGGTACATGTCGCGTTGGCGGTTCGCGACTTTCGGGGCTTGCATGCCTTGCGGGTGCTTGCACTCGACGGCGATGTAAAGGAAATCGCGATCGTGAGCGAATAAGGCGCGGGCCGCGAAGGCGTCGCCCAGTTCACCGCTGAGCGGCATTGAGCGGGCATCCGTCCAGCAATCGTCGTCGAGTTTGCCATCGAGGTGCGGGCGCTTGGACGTCGAGCGGCACATGCCGACGGGTCGCGGTGAGTTCTGGGCGCGGTTGGTGAGCCAATTCTCGGCGGCGGTAATTTCGCGCCACGTGTCGCGATTGGTAGCGCCGCCGTCGGCCAAGAATTTCTCGCACCATTTCTGCATCGGCTTGGCGTCGCCCAGGGATCGCTTGGCCGACAACAAGCCGAATTGAAGAGCCGGATCGCGCATGAACAGCGGGCCGAACGCGAGCAGTCTTGACTCCAGTTCGAGAGCCGGTTGATACCAGTTACGCACTTCGGGGGTCACGACGGGTGTTTGCGTTTCAGTCGCTGTGGATTCGTTGCGTGCCGTCTGCCGAATCGGGCCGTCCTTGGGCCCGTCGAAATTCGCGTGCTGGATTTTGAACTCCGAGGTCACGACGAATTGACGCAATTCATAGCGACGCCTGGCTTCGCTGCTCGAATGGTAACGAATGAGCCAGCGGCAAGCATCGACCGCGAGCGGATGAGCCGGGTAGCGCTCGAGAATAAGCATGAAGGTCTCGCGGGCCACGGGCCAGTGTCCGGCGCGGGCGAAGCTGCTAGCCACGGCAAAGGCCGCCGGCGCGCCCAGGTCCAGCGGGAGCTTCTTCAGCATGGAGTCGAGCTGGGCGAGGAGCTTGTCCGGGCCGCCGACCGCTTTCGGGTCCGCATTGGCGAGCGCTTCGAGATTGCGGCGAAGCTGCGCTTGCTTCTTGCGTTCTTCCAATGAGTTCAGTTCGGTTTGCGAAACGGGCGCCAGGTCGCGGCGCGCCGTGCCGCCGTGGGCGAGATTGATTTCCTGCATCAGCGATAGATGCGACTCGGCGTCGTGAAGCCGGCTGTCGCGCAGCCCAAAACTCCGCTCCGTGGGCTGGGAATCGAGTCCGTCGTACAAGAGTGACGCGGCGCTGCCGGCCAGGTCGCGGGCAGAATCGCCGATGCGCGGCAACGAATCTGTCGTTGCAAGAGAGATCGTGCGTACCCCTTTAAGCGGTCGCGACATCAAATCATAGAGCTTTTTCACTGTCCACGGCTTCAAGCCCAATTCCTCGATTTGCTCGGGGAATGAATTTGGATCGGCTGCCTGGGTGTATGCCTGCCTCATCGCCTGGTCGACGAGGGCAGCCGGACCGTAGTTATCCATGTCAGTGATGATGACTTCCGGCCGCCAGATCCGGATCGAGAGAACGAGAAGGCGCAGCATCATTTCCCCGGCGCGGTTACCTTGTTGAGCATTGAGTGCCGCGAGCAGTTTTTCTGGCGTTTGATCAATGCGATGCGCCGCGACTGAAAACGGCCACAGGCACTCGCCGGAGGCGCCGCCGGCC
>JBGQCZ010000559.1:0-4281 GCA_041495645.1 Gemmataceae bacterium
CCGAAAAAAGTCGGTCAGAATGTGTCCATCGGCGAAATCCTCGGACTCGACGCGCTGGCGCTGATGAAGAAGCGGTCGTTCGCGATCTTCGTCGTGTGCATGTTCCTCATCTGCATTCCGCTCTATTTCTATTTCGTGAATATGAACATCTATCTGACGGAATTGGATTGGCCGCGTCCCACGGCACGCATGACGCTGGCGCAGGTCTCCGACGTTATCTTCCTCTTCCTGCTGCCCGTGATGCTCAAGAAACTCGGCTACAAGACCACCATCTTCATCGGCATTCTGGCCTGGGTTGCCCGCTACCTCTTCCTGGCCCAGAGCGTAGACTCGTCCGACACGATGCAATCCACGTTCATTTTCGCGGCCATTCTCTTGCACGGCGTTTGCTACGATTTCTTGTTCATCGCGGGGCAGCTTTATGTGGACGACGAAGCGAACGAGCGCATCCGCGGCGCGGCACAAGGATTCATTGCCTTCATTCTTTGGGGCGTCGGCGCCTTTGTCGGCACCTATCTCGCGGGCAAGGTCATGCAAATGCGCGAGATAGCGTCAGGCGCGGGCAGCATCAAGCACGACTGGCAAGGCATTTGGATGATGCCCGCGCTGGGCGCGGCCGCGGTGCTGATTGTGTTCCTGGTTTTCTTCCGCGACCCGAAGTCGGTACGGAAAACCGAAGCTTCGGATCGCGTCTAGGATAATGGGCTCCGCGACATCCTGGCAATCGTGATGTGTCTCACGGAGTCTTCTTCGGCGACGGCAAGTCCAGTTTCTCCAGCAGTTTCTTCAACGCGTCGAGAGTCTGCGTATCAGTCTGAATCAGAAGCGAATTCGTCCGTTCTTCCGCGACGATGCGCGGGTTGTCATCCTTGAACAAGTCTTGCAGTGTCTTTGCCAGCGAACTCGCCGAGGCGTTTTTCAGGGCCACGATCTGAAAATCACGATTCGACGCCGCCGGCAGATTTTGCCCTGGGACCTTCAGTTTCGCCGGGTCTTGCTTTCCCGGCAACACGAGCGGGTTACCGCCAAATCCACCAAAACCCGAACCGGCTCCGCCACCGACGCTAGGATTGCCGCCAAAACCGCCGAAGCCCGAACCGGCTCCGCCGGGTCCGCTTGCGCTGCCAAAAGCACCACCGATTCCCGAGCCTGTGCCGAAACCCGACAAACCGCGACGCGCCGTCGGCCGCTTGAAGACCAGGATCGGAGCGCTGCCCAAGTCGGTCTTCTTGGTCGAATCGGTGACTTGCAACGATTCGGTGCCGACGTACTCCCATCCGCCGGCGGCGTGCGTCGACAGGGTGTCTTGGAAATCCTCCAGGCGATTGCTTTTGCGAATGACGTACTTGTATTCCCACGCCGCGTTTGCGCTGCGGCCTCCGCTTGCGGGGGGTGTTCCGGTCGCTGTGCCGGTATCGCTGCCGATGCTAGCTGGGCCCGCCGGCTGAAGCGGCGGATTCTTATCCTGAGCGCTGCCGAGCGGCAGCAGCGTCGAGCCGAATGTCACCATTAGAAGACCGCAAACAAGCGCCGCGAAGACTGACAGTTTCGTTCGCGTCATGGAAACCTCCGTCGCCACACGGGCGAATTCGAGTAAAGTAGGGGACGCTACGCTGCCGAGATCGACTCCGGCGCGAGCGAGCGCTGCAACCTTAGCAATCAACACGGGCGGAGCGCCGGCAAAACCCTCCGCTCCGCCGGCCACCACCGCCGTGACCACGCTTCCCGCCGCGATGCCGCGTTTCGACAAACGCTCGAGCAATTGCCGCCGCGCCTTCGACAACCGACCCGAGAGCGTGCCGAGTTTCCAACCCAACTGCACCGCTACATCTGTCTGGCTCTTGCCTTGCAAGTCGCACAGCACCAACGCCGTTCGCAGCGGAGCCGGTAGTTGGCTGACTTCTTCATGCACGGCTGTTTGTAGCTCGGCCCAAGTCGAGTTCGCAACGGGCAAGGTGGCTTCGAGGGCGGCGACCTTTCGCTCGCGTTGTCGCCGCCGCGCGGCCGAGCGCTTGGCCATTTGCGCCACGCGCAGGGCCACGCCATGCAGCCACGCGCCCACGGCCGGCGTACGAATGCGCCCGGCCGATTGGACCAGCGCCAGGAACGTCGCTTGAAACGCGTCCTCGGCGTCGGCTTCGTTCGGCAGAAGATGGCGGCAGACGGCCCAGACCAACGGACCGTGCCGGCCAACCAAGGCGCTAAAGGCGGCCTCATCGCGATGATCGGCGAAACGGCGCAGCAACTCCGCATCGCCGAGGGGCCGCGGCCCGTTGGCCGATTGCACCTCGACGCGCCGCAGTACCGCTTGAAGCAGCGAGCGATTCACCCGGTCCCTCGCGGAAGCGTCTTTATGATTATGTTGCCGTGACGGCGGGTATCCTATGGGGAAATCTCCACGCGGAGACGCGTTCACGGCGATCGGCCGATGTGCCTACAGAATTCACTTGACCGTCGCCTCCTTCGCGATGCGAATCCCCGTCAGGCCGTAGTGGTCGTAGACGACCTAGTCGATCCGCCGGTCCGCCGCGTCGATCTGTCGGCGGCGATTGTTCCAGATAAGGTACATGCGTATACTTAATTGTCATTTCGACCGGGCACTTCTCGTGCGCGCATTTCGGAGGGTTCGATCATGTCCAAGTCATTTCAAGTCTTGTTGATCGGCTGGGCTTGCGGCGGCATGGCCGACGGCAACCACCACTCAACTCACCACCCAGCGCACAACCCAACTCACTCCTCAACTCACCACCCAGCGCACAACCCAACTCACTCCTCAACTCACCACTCAACTCACCACCCACCTCACCACTCAACCACTTTCTCCACAAAGTTTTTGAGGGCCTCGGGGGCGAGCGGGAAGTCTGGTCGCGGCAAGGAGATGCGTCCAGAAAACGAGATCTGCGCACAGAGTCAAAAGTTGGTTTTAGTTTGGTTCGATCCGCGACAACTCAATTGGGTTTCATTTCAATTCAACGATCCGCACCCCGCCGGCGGGCACTTCGAGCGTGACCGAGTTGGCCTTGGTTTCGAGCGGATCGTCGGGCAGGAGTCGATCGAAGGCGGATTTAATGGGAACGCGGGAAACCATCGTCACTTTGCGGTTTTGGCGGTAATCGGTCGGCGTGATGCCCTGTTGCGGTTTGTCTTGTCCAGCGGGGTTGATGAGCGTGACGAGCCAACCGTCGGCGGTCTTATTGACGAGGCGCTGCACGTCGCCTTGAACTTCAATGGGCATCAGTCCGCGCGTGAGATGGGCGAAGAGGCGAGCGAGAACGGGATGCGATTGGCGGCCAATCGTGAGTCCGTGCGGCACGGTGAGCCAAATCAGTCGGCCCTGTCCGCGTTCGAAGGATGCGCAAAGCGGCAAGCCATCGGGTGTGGCGGCGAGGACGCGGCCATCTTTGGCATCGATGGGACGGAATTGATAGCGTGCGGACGGATGATTGGTTGGATCATTGAGCCAGCGATATCCGGCCGATTCAGCTTGCGGTTTGGTTGCGGGCAGTTTCAATTCCGCAACGCCGGGGCCGGTGAGATGACCATCCGCTATCAACAACGTACCGCCCTTTTCGACGTACTCTGCGAGTCGCTTGCCTTCCGCCGCTGTGAGTTCGATTTCACCCGCAACGATCACGACGGGATAGGTATCGATGGTCGTCCAGCGTTTGCTGTCGGGGTAGGCGGCGATCACGTCGAACATGTCGCCGAACACGGCCGGCAAATAGACCTCGTTGGTGCCGGTCATCGGCTTCTCCGACTCCGGGCCGATCGGATGAAAGGCGATCCAGAAATACTCCTGGAGCATGCGTTCGTGATCGGCGAAGCGGAAGCGGTCGGGCTGCTCGTGATAATTCTTGAAGGAGTTCGGCCAGAAGGGGGCCGGTTCCCAGCCGTGGGCGTAATCGACGAGGAAGGCGACGGGAGTAAAGGGCGTGCCGCGATCGGAATACTTGGCCGTTGTCCGCAAGAAGCGATCGACGAGTTTGCCCTTGGGCGAGAGTTGCACGTCGTGAATGCCGGCCGCGGTGGTTCCGCCCGGTTGCCAGAATTCGTCGAAGCCCTGCTCGTGGTAGAACATCGACGAACCGGCCATGTACTGGTACCAGATGTCAAACTTGTACCAGGTCATGCCGGCGCCGGAAAAGACGCTGTAGTAGTTGTCGAAAATGTTCTGCGGCGTGTGATAGCTTCCCATGTTGCTGAAAATCGTGGCCGAGTCACCGAAATTGCAGCTTCGATAGGTGGCGGTAGTGTGCCCGCCTTGCCGGGCGAGGCCGCGCA
>JBGQCZ010000560.1:0-4278 GCA_041495645.1 Gemmataceae bacterium
GGCATGCTTTTGGCGGTGCCGCTGCTGGTTGGGTTGGTAGCGCGGCTGATCCAGCCGCTTTCCCAGCGATTGTTTGGGATCGAATCTCGCCTGGCCGCCGACAATCTGTTGCGCGCTCCGGGCCGGACCGGCGTGGTGGTGGGCGCTCTGGCGGCCGGTGTCGCCCTCATGTTTCAGATCGCGGGCATTTTCCGAAGCAATGAAGAACCCATTCTCGATTGGCTTGATCGCGCCGTGTCCGCCGATTTGTTTGTCATCTGCGGCGACCTGAACGGCGCTAGCGGCGTGTTGCCGATGCAGCCGGACGTGTCGGTGAAGCTCAAAGCCATTCCGGGCGTCGAAGAGACCATGACCATCCGCTACAACCAGTTCGAATTCAAGGAGCGCTTGATTTTCATGACCGCTTTGGACGCGCAGGTTTATTACGACAGCAACCGCAACAAGAGCCGGCTTCCGCATCTGCCGCTGTTTCCGAAACTCGCCGAGCCGAATACTTGCCTCATGTCGGAGAATTTCGCCACTCTTTACAAGGTCAAGGACGGCGACACGATTCAGATTCAGGGTCCCAACGGACCGGTGTCGCTACGGGTTCTGGGCAGCGTGCAGGAGTATTCCTGGTCCCGCGGCGCTATCATCATGGACCGAAGCTCGTACGCGAAGGCGTTTAACGATCCGCTGATTGACTCCGTTCACGTCTTCCTCCGCCAGGACGAAGGCGAGGCCGACGCGTGGAAACGCGTCAAGGAGTTCACCGATTCGCAAGCACTGATCATCGTGACGAAGGAGGATTTCAACGAATTGCTGACGGGCTTTCTCCGTCGCATCTACATCTTAGCTTACATGCAGCAACTGGCGATCGGGGCCGTGGCGGCGCTAGGAGTGGTATCGGCCCTGCTTATCTCGGTCTTACAGCGCCGGCGCGAACTCGGCCTGCTGCGGGCCGTTGGCGCGACCCAGGGCCAGGTGCTGCACACCGTGATCGCGGAAGCAACTCTCATGGGCGCCATCGGCACGATACTCGGCCTGCTCGCGGGCGTTCCGCTGGAGTGGTACTTGTTGCGGGTGGTGATTTACGAAGAATCGGGCTTTATGTTTCCCGTCACCTTCCCGTGGAAGGAAACGCTGGTGTTGAGCGCGCTTGCGGTTGGCACTGCCACCTTTGCCGGTCTATTTCCTGCCCTGCACGCGGTGCGATTGCGGATCACCGACGCGATTGCCTACGAGTAGCCCTCACCAAAAACAGCGGTTTCCTGCTTGGAAAATCGTAAGACCGCAAGGCCGCAAGCCGGCGCGCGCCCAAATCGTGCGCCTTTGGAATGTTGACTAACTTAGTAGTAATTTACGGAATCGGCCGAATCACTTTGCGCGCCAAATGGCCAATTCCGGCCCGATTTTGCCGGGCTTCGAGCGAAAACGTCGCTCGTTCGCCCGCCTTGCGACAGGTCTAGTGCCGCGCACGTGATCGTTGGAAATCGCGGAGCTCGCGCTCGAGCCGGGCGATGACCTCCGGCCCATCTACTCGATCGCCGATGCGCGCTTGCGCGAATTCGATCGTGTTGCGGAGGATGCACTCTTCATCGGTCAGATTTGGGTAATGCGATCGCAGCAGCGACACAAAATCCGGTCGCGCGCCGTTCAAGTCGCCGACCTGAGCCGCGGCGTGAACAAGGTCGAGGCGTCCGCTCGCCAATTCTTCGACGATCGCTTCCTTGGCCGCCAACCGACGCGCAATCGACTCGGACTGCAAGTCGAGATCTTTGTCGAGTTGCGCTTCCTGCTCTAACTGCTGCGCCAAGTCCGGGACGTGCCAAAAATCGAGATCGAACGCCGACAAACGCGCGGCGATCAATCCAAATGCAATCAGAATCGCAACGGCTGCGGTAATGCGTTGAGCGGTGGACTTCATGAAAGCGAAGACTCCGATGCGGCGACTCCGTCGCCGGAGACACGACACGCAATCGAGGGAAGACAATTGGCGGGGTCAACAGGTTCGTTGGGGCTATCGGGGCGGGTGCTTTCGATGGTCACGCAAACATAGTGCGCGATCAAACGGATTCAAACGGAGTTGAATGGCGAGAACGTCCGAGCCAAATAAGAACACAACCGAACCCAACGGCGGCCGCGGTGCCGAGGAGCCACACGAGCGGGACATGGCCTTCGCCTTCCACGGCGGCCGAAAGAGCGCCGAACGTGCCGGGGAGGATTGCCAGCGAAACCAACAGACCATTATGTGCGACGTGCATGAGCATGCCGGGAAACACGCTGCCCGACTTCCAGCGCAGCCAGCCGAGCACCAGGCCGAGTAACGCCGTCGGCAGCAAACGCTCGATCAGCGGCACTCCGCCGGTGAACAGGTGAAACAGGCTGAACAGCAGCGCGGTCAGCAAGATGACGCTTAGCGGGCGCAAGGCTCGTTCGAGAGCGGTGAATAACCAACCGCGAAAGAACAGCTCCTCGACAATTGCCGGCATGATCGCCAAGCCGAACAATACGAACACCGGCGCGATTTCGCGCCGTTGAGCGGCCAACTCGCCAAGTTTCTGCTCCAGCCATTCGGGCATCGTCCAAATCCTGGCCTGTTTCTCCAATACGAGAATCTCGGCGATCAACGGCCAGAACGACAACCCAAGCACAATCGCCGCGGCAAAAAACAACAGCGCCGCGGGCCGCAGCCGGAACCCGGTCAAGAGGTTTACATTTCCGCGCCAGGCCGCCAGCAGCGGCACGCCCACGAAGAGTGCCGCGCTCGCCGCACTGCCGGCGAGCAGGCGCGCCGTCTCCGACACTGCCAACTGGCCAAGTGCGCCGCCAAGCAAAACGCTGAACGGAAAGACCAGCGCCAAGCAGAACAGCGCGTTGGCCACGGTGGCCGCTTCACGCGGCTGTTTCGGCCGCCGGAACAGGTCGGACCATTGCCCCTGCTCGCTGTATAGCACTGCCTCGGCGCCGAAGATGCGCGCCGCCACGGCAAGCGCCGAAAACGCGTAGAGCAGTGTCGAAACCACGACGATGACGGCATTGCCGAACGTGGCACTGCCGTCAAAAATCTCCTTGGCCAGAAGCACCACATTCAACAAAGGCGCGATCGTAAGGGGCCCGCCCAGCGTGACATCGGGAAGCAGAGACACGATCCCCGGCGAGATGGCCAAGAGCATCAACGGAATCAGATACGCTTGCGCCTCCTTGAACGAACGGGCGAAACTGGCCACGGACAGCAATACCGCCGAAAAGAATGCTGCGAACAACAGCAACAGGGCAAGCACGGCCAGGATCGTGCCCAATCCGAGCCCATCCGGGAACAACGTTGTCCGCAGTCCGCTGGTCATCAGCGTCACCGTCATCATGGTGAGGTTCACAATACCGGTGAGCAATGTGACCGCCAGCACGGCGACGTATTTGGCAAGCAGCAGGCCCACGCGCGGGATCGGTGCGGCCATCAGGATTTCGAGCGTGCCGCGCTCGCGTTCGCCGGCCGTGAGATCGATGGACGGATAGACCGCCCCCGTAATCGTCATGAGAACGAGTACCAACGGAATCATCGACGACAGATACGAGATGTTGCGGTCCACGCCGATGGCGATCAACTTGAACTCCGCCTCGATGGGAACGACCGGCGCACCGCCGGCGCGTGCCCGCAAGCGGTCTTGCAGCCAGCGCAAATTGGTCGCGATCAGCCGATCGCGGACAAGTTCCTCGACTTTCGCGCCCGGTGGTGAATCGTTGCGGCGCTGGATCACGCATTCGTACTGCTGCTGCGTGTTGCGCACATCGAAGGGGCGCTCCGCGCCCTTGATCTCCATGGCCAGATGCACTTCGTTGTCGCGCACTGCCTGGACGGGGTCCGGAAATACCCCGTAGCGAATTTTCGGGTCCTTTTCGGTCAGCTGAAGCATTTGCGTAAGTACTCGTGCCTCCGCCTCCGTGCTCACGGCGATGCGATACTCGGTCTCGGGCGTGGCCGGAGCGACGGTCACCAGGAAGTAGTGGAAGGCGACGCCGAGGAGCGGATAGAGAAGCACCGGCATGAGCAGGAGCGTGACGATGGTGCGGCGGTCGCGCAGGATCTCTCGCAGCTCCTTGCGGGCCATCCGCCAGATCAAGTGAAACGAAAAACCGTGCATATGAGTTCGCCAGACAACAGTTAATTCATCGGCTGGGTGGCACGCCCTGAGCATGGACGCGAAGGGTGTGGCTAGTGCTCCACCCGTCTTGAATTGACAGGCGCCCTGCGTGGCCGGGGCTGAGTCTTCGAAGCCCCGGTGCGAGTCAGAGTCCAAA
>JBGQCZ010000561.1:0-4269 GCA_041495645.1 Gemmataceae bacterium
GATACTGTCGCAGAAGGCAGTGAAGCCGGCCACGTCGAGGAACAACACGCCGACATGTTCGTAGCGCCGCGGTCGAATCGCCGACGTCTCCTTGAGTTCGACGACGACTTCCGGCGGAAAAATGGCGTGCAAGAGTTGATCGATGCGTCCGAGATGCGTGACCTCGCGGTCGCGCAAGCGCTTTTTTTCCAGGCATGCACCGACGCGGGCGCGCAACAACATCGGATCGACCGGACGCGGCAGATAGTCCTCAGCCCCGCGGGCGATGCAATTGATGACGCCTTTCTGCTCTTCCAGGGCCGAAACCATGATCACGGGAATATGACGCCAGAGTTCGGAGGCTTTGAGCCGTTCCAACAGCCCGAATCCCGTTATTCCGGGCATCAGCACGTCGAGGAGAATGAGATCGAACGGCCTCGCCGCGATGAGCCTCAATGCCTCTTCACCATCGGCCGCGGCCACCACCCGGTGCCCTTGTTCCGCGAGCAATTCGGACATGTACTCGCGGTTGTAGCGGTTGTCATCTACTACCAGTAGGTCGCCGCGCTCCTGCGACGCGGGGAGATTATCCATGTAACGCAGGAGTTGCGAGATGTCCTCCTCTTCGGCCACGGACGGCGCGGATTGCTTGAACGATACGAGCTTATCCAGAAGCGTGATGACGTGGCCCGCGGTGGTCTCGAGACTGTCCAACGCCGGAACGAATTGTTGCAACGATAATTTGCCAGCCTGATTCTTCCAGAGCTGGCTCATGCCGATGACGTAGGCGGCGTGCCCGCGCAGATCGTGCCGAGTTTGCTTTTCTTGCGTCTCGGTCAAATCGTTGCCGCTGCTGTTTTGCAACAGTCCGGCAATTAGTTCGCGAAGTTGACCGGCGCGGATGCGAATGTTGGCGGCGGCTTTGGCGAATTTGGGAGGCGCATCGGCGGGAATCGCGGCTTGCAGGGCTTCGCTGTTGCGAAAGAGGGCGTCGGCCGGCGCGGACAATTCCTGCCGGGTCGCCGCCAACCAGGCGCTCCAGACGCGTTCGCCTTCGCGATCCGTTGGCTTGGGCGCCGTCATGGTTGACTCCGCTTGAGCAGCGTCTGAATTTTATCGAGCAGCCGGTCGAAATTGACGGGCTTGGGCTCGTAGTCATCGGCGCCGGCCTCAATCGCTTGCCGGCGATCGGCCGCCGAAGCATGTGCGGTCAGCGCGATAACGGGAATATTCTTGGTGGCGGCGTCGGCTTTTAAGCGTCGTGTCGCTTCGTAACCGTCCATGATGGGCATGCCGATATCCATGAGGATGATTTCGGGAGTTTCCGCCGCCGCTTTGGCCAGCGCATCGATGCCGTTCACCGCCGCTTGCACGGTGTGATCGGAGAGTTCAAGCGTCTGCTGCATCAAGTCCATGAGCATGTCGTCGTCTTCCACGATGAGGATCTTAGCCACCGTTGTTCTCCTGCAGGACCGTTGCACAGTATTTGCGCAGAATCTCGCTGAGGCGGTTCCAGTCGATCGGCTTCGTAACGTAATCCGAGGCGCCAAGCGTGAAACCGCGGCTGCGATCCTCGGCTACCGTCAACATGATCACGGGAATATCGAGAGTGCGCGGGTCGCTCTTGAGGGCCGTGAGCACTGCCCAACCGTCGAATCCGGGCATCATGACATCGAGCGTGATCGCCGCCGGCCTCGCCTCTCGCGCAAGGCGCACGCCCTCGTCGCCGCTGGATGCCAAATGGACCGCGAATCCTTCGCGAGTCAAGAATGATTGCATCATGTCTTGAGTCAATGGATCGTCGTCAATCACCAACACGGTGTTCTCTTGCTTCGGGGAGCTTGAGCCATTCACGGCTGGCGAGAAGGGAGCAGGTTCATCCTGTCCGAGAGCCTTCGCAGGTATTCGCACGACAAACGTACTGCCTTTACCCGGCTCACTTGCTACCTCAATCGATCCACCCATGCGCTCGCACAGGAGCTTACTAATCGACAGCCCAAGACCCGTGCCGCCGTGTTTGCGGGTGATTGAATTGTCCACGCGGTAAAAGGGTTTGAACAAGTCCTTCATTTGCTCGGGCGTCATGCCGTTACCGGTGTCGGCAACCGTGAACACGATCCAATCGCCGCCGTCGCTCGATTGGCGCATGGCGTTGAAGGTGATCGCGCCGTTTTCGGTGAACTTGCAGGCGTTGCTGAGCAGATTCAACAGAATCTGCCGCACGCGAGTTTCGTCCGCCCGCATTCTTCCGAGGTTAGCGGCCGGTTCGGCGCTCAGCCGGTTGTTGTTTCTCTTCAACAGCGGGTTGGTCATCTCGACAATGCCGCTAAAGAACGGGTCGAGATCAAAATCGGAATGATTGAGATGAATCTGCTCGCCGGCCGTAAAGCGGGCGACATCCAGCAGGTCGTTGATCAACGTGAGAAGGTACTCGCTCGCGGAGTGGATTTTCTGCAGCGTCGGCAGCGGATTCTCGCGGAGTTTGGCCGCTTTCGGATTGAGCAGCAGTTCGGTGAAACCTTTCACCGCGCTCAACGGGGTCCGAAGTTCGTGGCTGATGGTGCGAACGAAGACATCCTTGGCCTGGCTCGCGGACTGGGCGGCTTGCAGGGCCACTTCGAGTTTGCTTTTCGCGTCCTGCAATTCGCCGGTTCGCACTCTGACGCGCGCTTCCAGCAGTTCGTTCATCTGGCGAATCCGTTCCTCGTCTTGCACGCGGCGCGTCACGTCGCGGAAGATCCCGGTCGTCAGCCGGCGGTCGCCAATCGGCACTTCACTGAAGGCCACCTCCATCCAGAAGGTGCTGCCGTCGCGACGACGCCCCTGGCGGATCATGCTCGGCGTGCTGATGACTTTGCTCAAAGCCCGAACTGTCCCACCCAAAAGGCTGTCGCCGCCGCCCCCCGCCAGCTCGGTTGGAATCTCCATCAACCGTTGAACTTTTTCGCCCATGATCTCCTTGGCGCTGAAGCCGAAGATTTGCTCGGCCGCCTGGTTCCATTCCTCGATGATGCCCCGATCGTTGAAGGTGATGATGCCGTCGGCGGCGGTGCGGAGCACGGCTTGCATGCGCGCCAGCGTATCGCGCAGCGCTTCATCGCGCTGGCGAATCTGTTCGGCCATGTGCCGGAACGCGCGAGCCAGTTCGCCAATTTCGCCGGGGGACTTCACCGGCAAGTCGGTGGCGTAGTTTCCCTCGGCCAACTTTTGCGCGGCCCGCGTGATCCGCAAGAGCGGGCGAGTCAAGAGATGGGCGGGAATCAAGGCGAGCCACGCCGCACCGACGCACAACAAGAGCGACGACCACCACACCCAGCGCGTCGCCTGGCTGATATCGTGCGCAATCTCCTCGAGCGACGACGCGACGATCAGGTAAAGCGTGTCGCCGGGATCGTCCGCTCCGGTCGGCTCCATGCCGATCCGCAGCGGCACGACGTGGGCCGCAAACGTCGAGCATTCGACTGGGCCCTCCCAATCGCCGCCGCCTTTGTATTCCACGGTCTTTTCGTGGTTCGCGATCAAGCGCTGGGCTTCCTTGAGCGCCGCACGGTCGGGACTGCTTAGGGCGATGTCGCGCGATTCGGCCCGCGGACGGCTGAAGCGAAAGCCCTCGTGGTTCTGGGCAAATCGATCGAGTTCCGCGGCCAGTGCATCGCGCTGCGCTTTCGTGCGAAACGGCGACTCGCCTTCGTATTGCTTCCGGCAGAAATAGTATTTCAGCGCGTCGTCCAGCGAGCCCTTCATCTGCGTTTCACCCGAGGACAAATCGATGGCGCTCGGCGATTGCTCGGCTGCCCACGGCGCCAATTTGAAGTCGAAGCGAGGGCTGCCTTTTGAGTCAAGATCCTCGCGAACGGCGGCACCCACTTTGGATTCAACGGGATGAACGAGAAACCGTCCGGCGGCATCGGCAACGAAAAACAGGTGACGCGGCGAATGGCGTGCTTGATTGGCAATCATCTGCGTGAAATCAAATGCGACGACAAAAACGCCCGCGGCCTCGCCGCGCTCCCCGGCGAATTCGAAACCAATGCACAGCGCGCGGCGGGCCGGCGAATCAGTGGCCGGCAAAACGCGCGACATGTATTGCCGAAGCGGGCCGCCTTTGACGCGCACCGACGAATTGCCGACTCGGCCCTGCAAGTCGGCGAGCGCCGCGTCGGCAAGCGGATGCACCAAATCGACGTCCTTGATCCGTGCGCCGTCGCGGCTCAAGCCGCAAAGCCGTTTCGTTCCGCCGGCCGGTTCAATGCTTAGGCAATATGCCTCGAGCACGATCTCGCGATCCAC
>JBGQCZ010000562.1:0-4259 GCA_041495645.1 Gemmataceae bacterium
CGGCGATTGAAATGGCCGCTCGTCACCATCGCTTGCATGCTCGCGATCGCCTTCACCACGCGCTCGGCCGGCATGGACGCGACGCTCGGCCTGGCCTTTACACGCACCGGTTGGATCTATCCGCTCTTCGCTGCCTTGCTCGGCTGGCTCGGCGTGGCGCTCACGGGTTCGGACACATCGTCGAACGCTCTGTTCGGCAACTTGCAAACGATCACCGCCGGGCGGCTTGTTGATTCCGGTGTGCTGCCGCTGTCGGCGGATCAGGCGAAGATTCTGCTGGCGAGCGCGAACAGCACGGGCGGCGTGATGGGAAAGATGATCGACGCTCAGAGCATCGTGGTATCGGCGGCCGCGACGCAAATGGCGGGTAAGGAAGGCGCGATCCTGCGTTTTGTCTTCTGGCACAGCCTGGCGTTGGCGTTGCTGATGGGCGGATTGGTGCTATTGCAAGCGTACGTATGGACCGCATCGATACCGTGAATCACTTCGGCGCGAACTTGGCGAAGAACTCGGCCGGTTTTGACGTCGACGTGGGTTGCAGATCGGCGTCGGCGAACTTGGACAATAGCTGTTTCAAGTTGGTGGAGGATTCCGAGGTGATATTCGAACCGTCGCGAAAATGGGCGGTCCATAGCATTCGCCAGTTCGCCACGGTCCGCGAGGCGTTATCGAGGCGCGATTCCAGGTAGGCAACGACTTCTCCGCCCGAGCGTACCGCGTAACTGGCGACGTGGCCGGAAACGTCCGTGGTTTTTCCCGACACCTGCCGCAACACTTCGGTAATGGTCATACGGGCCTCGCAACCCATTTGGATGCAATGCCCATATTGGAACGATGTTAAGGCAATCTGTCAACGGCAGGTAAGGCTTCGACGGCTTCACTCCGAAAGCACCACGGTGCCGTAGCCTTTGGCTTTCAGCGCCTCCAATTGAGCGTTGAGTCCCGAAACCACCCGATCGCATTGCGCCGCGGGCAGCGCCAGATTCCGGACCGAGGCGATGACGTTGCGGCAATAGAGTTCATCATCGCTGCATCCCGGATACGCCCGGCGCGAAACCGTTAGGAAACCCGGATTGCTGGCCGTCAATTCACGAATCTCGATGGCCGCCTGCGCGAGTGTCAGTCGCTCGCTGACGACCTCTTGCAGGACATGTTGCTTGGTCTCGTTCCGATGTCTCACGGCAACGCACAGTTGATCCAGGTTGTCGTTGATTCGGCGATAGGCATCCAGTTCGGCCTGATATTGCGACACGTTCCAAAAATCCAGGCCCGATTCCAGCGGCCATTCCGGGTTGGCGTGGGTAACGCCAACCAAGACGAATCCAATCAGGCAGACGATTAGCGTCCAAACAAATGAACGGCTCATTCTCTCCTCCGGTTCCGGGCGAAGTTGAGTGAGTATCCGGTCGTCGGGTCGCGGGTTGAACCCGCGGAGCCACGGCGGCCATTCATGGCAGGAGAGCGCCGAGGTAGGCAAGCAGCGGTCGATACGAAGTTGGGCGCAAGTATCTACCGCTGCTTCGCCCAACATTAAGCAATCAGCGTGCCAAAGTGAAGAACGTGCGGGAAACTACCTGTTTTCCAGTCGAAAAACATGATGCACCCCAAACTCGAAGCCATTAAAAGTGTCGCGAACTTAGGCAGCGGTGCCGGGATTCTCACCACAATACTCATAGCAGTTTCATCTCCCGATTGAACGTCGAAAGAAACTCGCACCCGCGTTCCGTCACTAGCACGTCCTCTTCCAAACCGATGTACCCGGCTTCGGTGACGACGCCCAACTCCAGCGTGAACACGTTACCGACCTCAACGACGCCGTCGGTCATCCGGCCGTAACACGGCCAGCGCGGGCCGAGCATGGTTCCGCCGTCGTGAACCGCGCGACCGAGTCCGTGGCCGGTGCCGTGCTTGTATTCGGGATAACCCGCATCCACAATCACCTTGCGTGCGGCGGCATCAACTTCGTGGCCCTTCACGCCCGGCTTCAGAACGGCCGCGCTGGCATCGATCGCGCGAACGCAGGTTGCAAATGCCTGGCGCACCGCCGGCGGCGGGACCGATTCGCCGTCGCGCCGGACATACCACATGCGCTGCAAGTCGGAACAGAAGCCGTCGAGTTTTACTCCCAAGTCGATGTGGACGAGATGCCCCGGCTCTACCTTGATTTGCGGCGAGGGGCTGCAATGTCCAAGATCGGAGGCCGGTCCCGAGTTGACGATCGGGCAAGCATCCAAGCTCCAGGCGGGCGCTAAGCCGCGAGCGGAGAATTGTCGGTGCACGAAGTCGGCCAGATCGCGCTCGCTCGCGCCCGGCCGAATTTGCCGCGCGAACAGATCGACTATTCCTTCCGTGACCGCAATGGCTTTGCGAATTCGTGCGACTTCAGTCGGCGACTTGCGGCCGCGCAATTTCCCGAGCAGCGGACCCGCGCTCGTGAGCCGATTCGCATACGGCGTATCTTTCAGAAGTTCGTTCAACAGCAACCAATGCCCATGCGTCAACCCGTCGGCCGTTTGATCGTCAGTGCTGAAGTTGAGGCCAATTTGCCGCGGATTGAGCCGATTGAGCGCCGCCAGCAAGGGGGCTTTGACGTCCTCGTCGTAACCGATGACCTCACGAAACACGCCCGTGGCGCGAATGTTGGACGTGTCGAAGTTGGCCGCGATGGCGATGCGCTCGCCGTTGACGCCGAAGAGAAACGCGGAGTTGCGAACCACTCCGGCGCCGACGACCAGCTCCATGCCGGGGTCGGGATGAATGTCAGTCTCGCGCGCGAAGGTCAGCCAGCAATCCAGCCCGGTCCCGCCCAAGAGCTTCTCGGCTTGATCAGCCTTTTCGTGCAACAACATGAACGGTCTCGAAAGCGGGTTAGGCGTCATACATAACTCAACCATGCGTCGCGCCGGCGGCGTTTCACTTCCGCGAACCAACGGCACGGGAAGTAAAGCAGCACCACTACGCCGATCCAAATGAGATAGACCGTGAGCAAGTTCACTCCATAGTTTGCAGGCGCAAATCCACTTTCGATCGCGGAAGAGCCCGGCATCGCCCCATCGTGAATAAGCGGCACTGGCGGCAGCATTTTCTCGGGGTAAACCGCCCACGGGCCATCCAGCGCCTGCGGCGACCAGCCGAAACGAATGAAATCGAGCAACACCGCCGAACCGTGAATGAGCGGAATGTGGAGCAGATAGAAGAAGAACGGCACGCGGCCGAAGACGATGACCGGCTTCGTCCAAGCGCCGAGCGGCCGGTCGAATATCCCCAGGAACAAGATCGACGGGCCGAGCGTCATGAGCAAATACAACAGCGACGGCGGATACTTGGTGCAGTTCAGCATCGACAAGAAAGTAAATCCCACCCGCGGCGAGTCGTACCACCGGCTTGCATCGCCATAGACATTCCCCAGGCGCAAGACCACGAAGGCTAGGATCAAGATCGCGCCCAGTTGAAGCAAGCACGGTCGCCGGATGTTCGGATCGAGCCGCAGCAGGCTGCCGAATCCGTAGCCCGCCGCCATCACGCCCATCCACGGAATCAGGCAATAGCCCGTCCCAAACGTGATGCCGCCGGCAACCTCCGCGTTGCCGGGACTGTGCAGAATGATCCACAACCAACGCGGAAGATGGACCTGGCTGGCACTCATGCCGTCCATCATATTGTGCAACAAGATCATGAGCACGCCGAGCAACGTGACCACGCGCGTCGGCAAGTACACAAGACATGACAACACGACCATCGACCAGCCAATCGCCCAGAAAACGCCCGCCCCATACTCGTACAAATCGTAGCCGAACATCCAAGCCGCCCGATTGATCGTGATTTCGAAGATCGCCAGCCACACTCCGCGTGTGAACAGAAACCACGACAATTCCTGCTTGGACTTGCCCCGCGAAAACGAAAGATACGCACCGGTCCCGGCCAGGAAGATAAACGTCGGCGCGCAATAATGCGTGATCCAGCGCGTGAGAAAAATCTGCGGGCTGGTGGTCGCCATGTCGGTCGGGTCTTCGTGCAGGCGGTTCGAGAAGAAGTCGCGGACGTGATCGAGGGCCATGATGATCATGACCGTCCCGCGAAGCAGATCGACCGCGTCGAGTCTGGGCGATGCGCTCCGTTCGACCGACTGAGGCAGCTTGGCGTCCACGGCTTCTCCTGCAAAGGGGCCTTGTGGTGGGTAATTCTAACGATGCGAACCGGCCCAACGCATCCGCTTTATCAACAAAAAGCAACAATTCGTTCGTGGCACGATTCGCCTC
>JBGQCZ010000563.1:0-4256 GCA_041495645.1 Gemmataceae bacterium
CACCATCGTGATGGTGGCGGGCGAGTTCGGCCGCACGCCGAAGGTCAACAAGAACGCCGGCCGCGATCACTGGGCCCGCAGCATGGCCTGCGTGCTGGCCGGCGGCGGCTTCAAGCGCGGCTACGCCCACGGCACGACCGATGCCCAGGGCATGGCCCCAGCCACGATGCCGTGCACGCCCGACGATGTGTCGTCCACGATCTTCCAATGCCTGGGAATCGACCCGCACATGGAGATGCAGACCCACACCGGCCGGCCCGTCCAGCTGTTCCGCGAAGGCAAGGTGGTCGAGAAGTTGCTCGGCTGATTTCGCTGGAAAACGCGACAAACCCCGGCCTCCGCGCCGGGGTTTGTTTTTTGCTCAGTACGCGGGCTACAAAGAAATACGCGGAAATGAGCGGTTCGGACTTGACACGCCTCCCAAACCGCGCATAATTTCGCCCTTAACTACGGCCTCTTCTCTGTTCCGGCCCCGCCCAGCTAAATCCGCAAGGATTTGGTCGGCGGGGTTTTCTTTTTGCGTAACCCGCAAGCCGTTCCTTTCGCAAATTGCAACGCAGTCGATACAGGAATTGAGGTCGCCTTGATCGTTGGCAGAGGTTGAGTTTTGCCGGTGCGTTCCGCTGCGGCAGGCAGACTGGCGGTGAGTCTCCTAAGCCGCTGTCCCGCCCCTGACATTCGGCCGAACCTCAGGGGCATTTTCCAGTCACCGGTCCGTGGCCGCAGAAAACGACTGACACCGACTGACACCGGTTATTTTGATTGGGAAACTGTCGGACGAAGCCATGCGGAAAGCGGTCATCTGGTTTTGCTTGCCGCGCCATTTTCATCTTTGCCCAACTCTTCCCTTCCCTGTTCTTCTCGAGGTCCACTCCGCTATCGTCAACTACGCAATTGCCTTCCTGGGAAATGGTGGGTCTAATGAAAGTCCAGCGCATGCCGGGTGAATCGCGGCCCAACGGGAGGAACGGCGCCATGAACAAGAAAAGCCGTAAGCTGTTGACGCAGCCCTCAAAGCGCGGTCCGCGGAAGGTTCACATCGGAGCACGGTCCCGAGGAAAGCGACCAGATTTGACCGAACTCCAGATTCTCAAATGGGCGAAAGAGCACCATCAGCGCACTGGAAAATGGCCGCAACAACGTTCGGGCGTCATCCGGGGCGCATCCGGGGAAAAGTGGTGTGGTATTGATCAGGCCTTATTGAATGGAGGTCGCGGACTTCCAGGAGGCTCTTCGCTGCGCCAGCTACTGGAGTTGCATTTTGGCCTGATGAGAGCCAGAAACTACTCTATCCTCACTGTCCACCAAATCTTGAATTGGGCCAAGGCGCATCGCAAAAGAAATGGAAAGTGGCCAGGTCGTGAGTCGGGGGCAGTCGAAGGGACAAATGGGGAGACTTGGGCAAGAATTGATCAAGCTCTGCACATGGGTGGGCGAGGACTCTCTGAAAAGTCTTCGCTGAAAAAACTTCTCCGCCCTGATCGGCCGCTAACGCTTGACATGATATTAGGCTGGGTTTCCAATCATCGCGAGCGGACTGGGGAATGGCCGATAGCAAAATCAGGTCAGATCCATGAGGCAGGCGATGAAACGTGGGCAAGAATTGATTCGATGCTCCGCAGAGGTGGTCGTGGGCTCCAAGGCCGATCTTCGCTCAGTGAAGTATTGCGAGAGCATTTTCGAGTCAAGGAAAACTTGTCCGTGGAGCAGATTCTTGACTGGATACGGGCTCACCACGATCGCACTGGGGGCTGGCCGCGAATATTATCCGGTGTGATTGAGGACGCCCGCGATCAAACATGGGAACGGATCGACGGATTGCTTCGCAGTGGTGGCAGAGGCTTACCAAGAGATTATTCATTACCGAGGTTATTGAAGGAGCATTTCGGCGTTACTCACCGTATAGGGCGACCTTGTAAGATCGTGTCCAATGAGGATCGAATCAATGCCGACTGAACTAGTACACATAGGTTCACAACGATCGCACAGATTTGAGAGTGAAATGCCGCTTGCGCGGCGATTGTCTTGTTGGTGAAGACGGTCATAACTGCCCATTAACCAAGTGCTTACGGTTGCCAACACCCAAAACAGCACACGGCAAGACTTGCTGCTGTTTGCGCCGCGTTGCGAAATTGGTTGATCCTGACTTGGCGAGTGAACTTGAATCGGTCACGCGCTGGCTTCGCGAACGTAGCGGAAGACGACGAATTCGGTGCGGGATTCGCCTGGGGCCAATTCGATGAGACCGGCGTCGATGCCGCGAAGGTGGAGATTGATGGCATCGGTCGCGCAGGTGTAGGGCTCGAGGCAAACGGCGGCGCGGGTTGGCGGGGTGAAGACGACCAGTTCGCGGAATGCTGCGGTCGACCAGACTTCGACTGCTCCAACTCCGTTTTGCTCGATCCGGCCGCGCAGGTGGAGCTTTTCATTGGGCGATGCGGAACGCAAATTGGTGTAAACGTCGTCGAGCAGCAAGTCGGCGAACTTTCGCGGCGTGCGCAAATCGCGGAAATGATCCACCGGCAGTTTGTCGCCCGTCGGAATGTTCTCGCGCAGTCCCCAAATGGTATCCGCCGGAACGCACACCTGGCACTCATTGGCCGATTCTGTGGCCGCGAGCGGCAATTTGAAAAAGGGATGAAACCCGAGGCCAAGGGGGATGGTTTTCAGACCGGGATTGGTCATGGTAGCCGAAAGCGATAGGGAATCGGGCCCGAGCAGGAAGCGCAGCGTGAGCTTATAGTCACCGGGCCAGAGCGCGGCGTCCTGGGGCGAGTCGATCGATCCCTGGAACTCGGCGGTCAACGTGGCGATGTTCTCCGAGGCGCTGCTGCTAAGCACCCGCCACGGCCGGCGGCAGACGAACCCGTGAATACTGTTTTTCCCGGCCGGGTCGTTGAGCGGCAGACGATATTCACGGCCGTGCCAGATGAAATGACCGCCGCGAATCCGGTTGGGAAAGGGGAAGAGCACGGGAATGCCGCTGCGGTTGGGGGCCGGATTGGTTTCGAAGTCCGGTACGGCGTACAATAGTTCCAACGGCCCCTGCGGGCCGCTCACTCGCCAGCGCAGGCAGTTACAGCCGAATTCGGGCCAAATCTCGGCCTGACAGATTTGGTCCGGACTCGAAAGCAGATAGACGTTTTGCGGCGCGCCCTTGACCGTCCGGACCGCGGTGTCCACCTGGAATTTCATCGTCGTCCCCTGGAAGCTCCCACCGTGCCGACATTCTCTCCCGAAAGTCTACTCCGAATTTCGCAATCGCTGTTCGAATCGGCGCGGGTTCCGCCGGCGGACGCCCGCGTCGTGGCTCGAAGCCTCGTCGAGGCGAACCTGCGCGGCCACGACTCGCACGGCGTGATGCGCGTGCCGCAATACCTCGGATTCCTGCGCGACGGCACCTATCGCATCGGCGCGCCGCTCGAAATCCTCGATGAATCCCAGGCCATTGTTGCCGCGGACGGCGGCTGGGGACTCGGGCAAGTTCAAGCCCACCGGCTGTTGGACCGCTTGTTGATGAAAGCCCGGGCGGTCGGAGTCGCCGCCGGCACCATACGCCGTTGCGGACACGTCGGGCGGCTTGGCGAATACGCGGAAAAGGCCGCAGGTGAACATCTGGCGTTCGTCGGTACGGTGAATTCGCATGGCGGCGGGCGGAGAGTCGCGCCGCCGGGCGGCGCGGAAGGCCGCATCAGCACTAATCCCATTTGCATCGGCGCTCCGACGCCCACCGCTCCACTGATACTTGATTTTGGTACGAGCGCAGTTGCCGAGGGAAAGGTGCGCGTGGCATATCAGAAAGGCGAGCAAGTGCCTTCGGGCTGGCTTCTGGATTCCGAAGGCCGGGCGACCACCGACCCGGGCGTTCTGTACAGCGAACCGCGCGGCATGATCCTGCCCATGGGTGGTCCGCAGGCGTACAAGGGTTTTGGGTTGGGTCTGCTGCTCGATGCGCTCGCCGGCGGCTTGTCCGGCGGCCAGTGCAGCCAACCCGGCCCGATCACCGGCGCTGGAAATGCTGTTCTCTTCATCCTTTTGGATATCAAGCGCTTCGGCGGATTGGATCATTTCCTGAGTGAAGTCGGCAATTTAGCCCAATTCGTGCGCGGCTGCCCGCCGAACAAGCCAAACGAGCCGGTTTTGCTGCCGGGCGATCCCGAACGCGATACGCTGGAGAAACGACGCCTCTCGGGAATTACCATTTCGGATTCGCTGTGGGAGAAATTCGGCGAATTAGCAGTGGAAGCCGGCGTAAC
>JBGQCZ010000564.1:0-4247 GCA_041495645.1 Gemmataceae bacterium
GAACGGCACTTGGCTGGTCGCTCCGGGAGGAACAATGACTGACAAGTTCGGCAACTCGTGGTCGTTGGGTTCCGGGTCGGCGCTGCTCAAGGACGGCGCATCCACAAGCAGATCGGCGATACTGGTGGGTATCCAGGACGGGATTGTGTTTGCCCTGGACACGCTCGGCAACTGGTATAAGTGGAACGGGTCGAGTTGGAGCTTCTCAGCGAGTCCGTTTTGATTATAGGTGAAAGATCGTCCGTCCCGTGCTTTCTTTGGTTGGGGTTGCGCGGGCCGTTTACTTTCGCCGTTCCCACAGCTACACGTCAGTAAGTTGCTTTTGCTTGGATTGCCGGGACTTTTTTCGCGTCTCGCCGTTTCCGTTCGTGACTACTTCCGCGTGGTTTGCGCGCCGACAGCCCATTTCCTTCAATCGCTCGCCGGCCTCGATGGCCGCGGCGTGGTCGATCTTGACAGATTCGACAACGGGCTGTGTGCCAGGGATTGTTTGACGTGCGCGGGTTTGGGCTTCAAAGAACCGGCTCAACGCGGCGACGGATGAAACATAGCGACCGCCGATTGGCGACCGCCACTTCGCGGCTCGATGGCGGGATCATTGACGACTGTTTCGTGGCACAGCCCGAGATCGGCGTGGAGCGATAAGCTGGGGTCGGTATCAGGCCCCCCCCGAAGATTCCTGCTTGCCCGCCGCCTTCCGCCTTCTAGCATTAATAAAGTCCACGCCATCCCGCCAGCCGCAACCTCGCCCGTGCGGCGACATAGCCTTCTTGCGTTCAAGAATTCTGACACCTGGCGACCGCTGCAATGAGTATGGCCGATCGCGTTCTGATCGTTCTGGTGTTTTCGAGCCTCGCGATCGTGGCTTATGCCTACTTCGGTTATCCGATATTGGTTTGGCTATTTTCTCGCCTTTTCGGCCGCGAACGTGTCCGCCCTGAGGTGGGCGAAAGCGATTTACCGTCGTTGTCGCTCCTCATCGCCGCCTACAACGAGGAAGCTGAGATCGGCAAGCGCATTGAAAACGCCCTCGAACTGGACTATCCGGCCGACAAACTCGAGATCGTGGTGGCGTCCGATGGTAGTTCTGACCGCACCAATGAGATCGTCGGCAGATTCGCCCGCTATGGTGTGAAATTGCTCGCCTTCCCCCAGCGCCGCGGCAAGGCCAGCGTTCTCAACGATGCCATCTCGGCCGTGTCGGGCGACATCGTCATGCTTTCCGACGCCAATACCTATACCCACGCCACCGCCGCCGCACGTCTGGCCGCTTGGTTTAAGGATCCGGACATCGGCGTGGTATGCGGCCGTCTGGTGTTGACCGACCCGCGCACGGGCAAGAATGTCGATAGCCTGTATTGGAAGTATGAGACGTTCCTGAAGAAATGCGAAAGCCGGCTCGGTGCCTTGCTCGGTTCCAACGGTGCGATTTATACCCTTCGCAAATCGCTCTTCCAGGGCATTCCCGCCAATACCATCGTGGACGATTTCGTCATCCCGTTGTTGGCTCGCCGTCGAAGCGGTTGCCGCATTGTCTACGACCGCGAGGCGGTGGCCACGGAGGAAACCCCGGCCAGGCTAGTTTCCGAGTTTCACCGCCGCAGCCGCATCGGCGCCGGCGCGTTCCAAAGCATGTGCTGGTTGAGCGGCCTGTTGAATCCGTTGCAGGGCTGGATCAGCTTTACCTTTCTGTCCCACAAAATCCTGCGCTGGCTTTGTCCGTTCGCTTTGATTGTGGCCTTGGTCGCGAACGCGTTCGTCATCGACCATTCCGCGATGCGTTATTTGTTCATCGCGCAAGTCGTGTTCTACGTCACTTCATTGATCGCGGGCCGCTTGCCCTCCAAGCCGCGCATATTGCGTTATCCGCGCCTCGCCACGATGTTCACCATGATGAACGCGGCTTTGCTGGTCGGGTTTTTCCGCTGGCTCAGAAGCAATCAAAACGCGGCCTGGAAGCGCACCGAGCGAACCTCGACCGCTGGCCCGCCGGTTGTGGCCGAGTCGGTTGGCACCGCTAAGCCAACGTCGGATTCGTCTGTCTCGCCTTCGGCGGCGGGTTCCTGATTTCTCGTGGATTTCCCCATTAATCCCTGGTTGCTGGGCGCCGCGGGATTAGCTTCGTCCGCGGCCGTCGGCGTAGCGTGCGCGCGCTGGTATCTGCGCCGCAAAGGCATGCATCGCTGGTTGCTGCCGTACTTGCTGTCAACGCGCAAGCGCCGCTCGCCGCGCGCTGGCCAGCCAGTCCATTTGCTCTTGTGCATCTGCGATCATTACGAGCCGAAACTAGGTGGGGCTCCGCCCGCCATCGCTCGCGAACGCGTCCGCCGGTGGGTCGAAGAGTACCCCAGACAATTCGCCCGCTTCCGCGACAGCGACGGCCACACGCCCCGGCACACGTTCTTCTATCCCATCGAGGAATACGAACCTGAGTATCTCGATGCCCTGGCGGGCCTGTGCCGGGCCGGCTTTGGCGAAGTCGAAATTCACTTGCACCACGACAACGACAACGCCGAGAATCTCCGCCGCACACTGCTCGATTTCAAAAAGCTCCTTCACGAGCGTCACGGCTTGCTCGGCCGCGATCGACGCACTGGTGAAATTGCGTACGGCTTCATTCACGGTAATTGGGCTCTCGACAACTCGCGCTCCGATGGCCGCTGGTGCGGCGTCAACAACGAACTCGACATACTCCGCGAAACCGGCTGCTATGCCGACTTCACCCTGCCGTCGGCGCCGAGCGAAACCCAGACCCGTAAGATCAACAGCATTTATTGGGCGGTGGACGATCCGCTTCGGCCGAAGTCGCACGATTGGGGGCCGGACATTGGCGCGGTCCCGCGTCCCGCCAATTCATTGCTGATGATTCAAGGCCCGCTTGTGCTGGATTGGTCGCGGCGGAAACTCGGTTTTTTGCCAGCGGTTGAAAATGCCTGTCTTCAAGGCAATCAGCTGCCCAGCCAGTCCCGGCTCGACAAATGGCTTAAAGCTAGTGTCCAAGTACCATCGCGGCCGGATTGGTACTTTGTCAAGCTTCACACCCACGGCGCCAACGAGGCCAACATGCAGGCGCTGCTTGGCGAGTCCATGGTTCGCTTCCATGCGTCGCTGGCCGAACGGGCTCGCCGGGACGAGAATTTTCGTTTCCACTATGTCACGGCCCGCGAGCTGGCCAACTTGGCTCTCGCTGCCGAGGCGGGCGGGCACCAGAGTGTGGCCGTCGCACGCGATCTTGTGATTGGTGGTGGGAACGATTGCTCCTCGGGCCAAAGCCCGAAATCCAGCTGACGCTTCCGGATTTTGTCCGTCAAAGTCGGACTTATCTTTGACAAAACTCCTGGATGTCCTATATAAACGCCCGATCTCAGCTGTGCCCACATGGCGAGATTTCTTGCCTATACGTGCTTTTCCCCAGGAGCACCGGGCCAGTTCGAGAGGACCCCGTCGTGCTCCCCACCGTTCGTAATGATTGCGCTGCGATTGCTGTTACTGCGGTGATGATGTTGTTCGCGTCCAGCGCACGCGCCGATTTCGTCGTCAACGTCGGCTCATCACCCACCCCGGCCACTTGGGGAGGTGTAGCAGCGTGGAATCCCTCCAACTCGGGGAGTCAGACCGGCAATTTTTATTGGGCCGGTGATTCTTGGGATTCCAACCAGCCGGCCAATGTCGGCAATTTCTTGACCAAGACTGGATATTTTTCAGGCGCCATCACCAGTCCGAACATCGCCCAGGCCAATCTAGAGTTCGTCAAGGGTTCAGGAACTGGCGGGTTGCCAACCGTTCCGATTTCGTTTGGCAGCACGGGGGCGGTCACCGAAGTGACCAAGATTCTCATTGAGGTCGCTGGCTTTAGCGGCAGCAACGAACTTTGGTATAAGGACACGACGGGCTACCACAAGGTTTTCGGCGGCTCGGACGGCACAGGCTCGGAAGCAACGTTAACCGCGTACGGAAGTTTTTTTTTGGAACTTCGCCGTGGCAGTTTCATCAGGAGCACGGAAAACGCTAGCGGCGCCGGCAATTTCTCGGTGTTCCGCGACAGGACAGCCAAGGATACGATCTACGTTGGCATTGAAGACCTGAATCTGTCAGAAGCTGACAAAGACTACAATGACATGGTGATCTCTGAAGTGGTCCCCATCTTCTGTACCACGGGAAGCCGGTTTATCGCTATAGTCCCGGCGGCCCGTACCTATCAATGTTTCACAATACTTTGACCTTTCCCCCGCCGCGTTGTCCGGTCC
>JBGQCZ010000565.1:0-4241 GCA_041495645.1 Gemmataceae bacterium
CGCAGGTCGAACGCGTAGGCAACGAGAGCTGGAATCTCCGCGTGGTCGGGATTGGCGCGCAGGCGAGCCTGCAATTCGCCGTATTCGCCTGGGCGCGTGTAGCGATCCTGTTTGGGGCGGCTGAGCAATTCCATTATGAATCAGACCTTTCTCGGTGTTTTGATCGTTGTGGCAGCATGTCAGTGCTGGGGAACAACTTAGGCATTCCGGCCGGAATTTACAAGCTCATCCCCGCGATTCCGCCGCCGAAGGGCGCACCGGCTCTGGGGTGATTGGACATGATTGGGTCGCGATCTCGCCGGCGGGTTACCGAACTTGGAGAGTGAATTCGGGTTGATTGCGGGCCGACATTTCTTGCACCAAGCGGAAGGATTTGCCGAACACGTTCGAGGCCGACCAGCCTTCGACCTTTCGCGCCGGGCTAAAGCCGCGTGCCGTGTAGCGAAAGATTGTAAAACTCAGCGGTTCTTTGCGCGCATCGACGAGCCAATATTCGCGAACGCCGGCTTCCCAATAGGCCTTCTTCAAGACAATCGTGTCTTTGTTGACCGAACTTCGGCTCACGATTTCCAGAACCATGTCCGGCGAGCCTTCCAACTCGATGAAACCACTCTCGCCGCCTTCCAGAAACCGCACTCTCTTGAGTTCGAGGGACTTGTGTGACACAAACAACCCGTCGGGAATGCCCGCAATATCAGCAGCGACATTGCTGAGAAAGACCCCATCCGTGACATACCGTCCTTGGTCGCTCTTCTTGGCCAGGCCGTGCAGAACGCTGGTGTACTCGGTTTTCACCGCTACATGCGAAAAAATCTGTTCCATGGTAATGTCCACCCAGACTTCGCCGACCAGCCACCAAATTCGCCGAAGTTCCGGGAATTCATCGGAATGCGCCCATTCGCGGAATTTATGAATGTCCGTAACCCAGAAAGGGACACTGATGGTCTTGTCGGATTCGATCGCAATGTGGACCATTTCGCGCTCGTAGTAAGGTCAACTTGTTAGCGTCAATCATAGCAAATGCGCGACTCGATTCGCTACTTTGGTTCTGGCAAAGAGGTCCTTGGATGAGTGCGGCGCGCGGAGAGTTGGACGCGATATGGGCCCCCGGCGCCGAAGAATTGGGGCAATGCCGTTCTTGTTGCGCTGGGAATTTGATATGATTTGGCATGCCCATGGCGGCCAACACGGAGAATCGTCATGCCGCAAATCATCGTTGATGAGACGTTACACCAAAAACTATTGCAGATTCTACAGCCTGTCGAGCTCGTAGATGCGGGCGGGCAGGTGCTTGGGCGTTTCGTTCCTGAAACTTCGCGCTACCATTTGGATCCGAACATCAGTGATGAAGAATTGGGCCGTCGTGAAGAGGCGGGCGGCGGGCGCTCGTTGGGGGAGATCATCAGTGATTTGGAGCGGAGGTTATGACGTATGACGTCGTCTGGCTTCCCGACGTCGAACAGGAACTTGCCGCAATCTGGATGCAGGCATAGGATCGATCTGCCGTGACGACGGCAGCGAACCAAATTGACGACTTGTTACGCCGAAACGCGCCTGTTGCAGGCGAATCACGGCCAGGAGATCGCCGGATATTGGTCGTTTTGCCTTTGGGCGTCATTTTTCGAATAATTCCGAACAGCCGAACTGTGCAAGTCTCGCGCGTTTGGCGCATCCATTGAATTTGATTACGGCCGCAGGTCGTGCACCTTAAGTTTCACGACCACCGGGAAATGATCGCTGTAGCCGCGGTCGATCGTGTCTTTCTCGTTGCCGAATCGCCACGGTTTGCGGAGCTTTGAGCCGGATTTGATAAGCCCGTCGGTCACCGTGTGGATCGAATTCACCTCGCAACTCCAACCGCGGTCGTCGAGCAGGCCGGGCGAGACGCAGATGTGATCGTAGATAACCGGCTTGCTGTGATAATGCGTGCCGAATTTGTCCGCATCCTTGCCGTCCATCAGGTTCAGGAACTTTAACTCCTTGGCGTCGCGAACCGCGGCCAGGTCCTTGCCGGCTTTGAGATGCTCGCGAATGCTCTTATCTTCCGGCTCATCGTTGAAGTCGCCGCAGACGATGATGTCCGCCTTCGGATCGGAGTGGTAGACCTCGTTTGCCTTGCCATAGACGAGATCGGCATATTTGGCCCGTTGATCGCCGTGCGTGTCGCTGAGGCGGCTGGTCCAATGGGCGGCGAAGACAATGAGCTCGGCGCCGTTCGAGTCCAACGAAGCGCGTAGGACGCGGTGCGGTGGAAACAACCGCGGCTTGCCCGCCTTGGACAAGGGCAGGCGCGAGATGATCGCCGGCGCGATGTGCCGGCCCGCGTTGATTTCCTCCATGATTACCGTCGAGAACGGGGCGGCGCCTTCCGGGAGGCCCTTGTTGAGCGCATCGGCGAGCATGTGGGCCGCGCGCTTCGACTCCACCTCGAAGGCACAGAGAATGTCCGGCCCCTTGCCGCCGTTCATTTTCAATAGCGCCTCGGCCAAGTGCTGAAACTTCAGATTGCGGTCTTTCTCATTGTTGGCAAACCAATTGTCGTACGGCTCGTCGGTTGAGTTGCGTTTGTCGTTGGCGTCGTCGAACAGGTTCTCCAGGTTCCACGAGCAGAATAGGTATTCCCCCGGCTGTACCGGTTGGCCAACTACCGGATCGACGCCGTGGCTTTCGTACTTCAGGCTCTCGCGAACCAGATAGCCGACAAGAATGATGAGGAGAATTGCCAGCGGCGCTAGTTTTTTCAGATCAATGCCTTGCGAACGAGCGGCCATGCCTTGGCTCCTGGCGAAATGGGCGGTTTCATACCGGCTCACCCAAGACTATATGGCGGCGGGGGAAAATCGGCATTGCTCTCGATTGCGGGCGTTGCTATAGCCCCGCCACGGTTTGGTGGACACGGAGGTGGCGGATGAAGACTGGCAGTGCAATCGTCGGGGCCATCGTCGGCTTGGCGTTGGGAATCGCGGGGACGGCGTTTTGCTTTACTCCCGCCCAACGGCAGCACATGTATTACGATCCGAACAACGTCATCAAGGCGGGCAGCAACGACCGCTTTGAGGACTACGTCATGTGCACCGGTGCGGCCGCCGTCAACCCGCGCTCCCCGACCGACGGCGTTTGGCTGCTCGACTACCGAGCCGGCAAGCTGCTCGGCACGGTTATCGACCGCGCCCAGGGCAAGATCATCGGCTGGGCCGAATTGAACCTCGTCCAGGATTTTGGCATACCGCCCAAGCAAAACGTGCACTTCCTGATGACCACCGGCATGATCGCGCAGGGCCAGTCGGCGCTTTATGTGGCCGAAACGACCACGGGCAAGTTCAGCGTCTACACGCTCGGCTCGGACCCGACCGGCCAACAGGCGGGCCTGACCATTCGTAAGCACGACGCCACGACGTTCCGCAAGGTTGCGAACTAAACGAACAGACGAAGCAAATGAACCGAGGAGCGGGAATGGCAGGGAAGCTGTTCTCGGTCCTCGGTTCTTTGTTTTCAATTCTTGCGTGCCGAATCGAATCGCCTTAACATGCGTGTCATGCGGCGAGTTGTCATCATCGGAGGCGGGATTTCCGGATTGGCGCTCGCGTTTCGTTTGCGGCAGCGGCGGCCTGAAACTGAAATCACGGTATTGGAGTCCGACTCGCGGCCCGGCGGCAAAGTGCGAACAGAACGGCACGATGGATTCGTGGTCGAGGCCGGGCCGAACGGCTTTCTTGAAACCAAGCCCTCGACGCGGCAACTTTGCCGCGACTTAGGACTCGAGAACGAACTGATCGCCGCGAGCGAAGCGTCGCGAAAGCACCGATTTCTGTTCGTGAACGAGCGCTTGCAAGCGCTGCCGGGCGGGCCGGTTGGACTGCTTCGTTCGCACCTGCTGGGTTGGCGAGGCAAATTCGGAGTGCTATCGGAATTAATCCGTCGCCGGGCCGTTCCGGACAAAGACGAAACGGTGGCGGAGTTTTTTCGGCGACGGATGGGCCGCGAGGCGGCCGACGTTCTTGGCGATGCTTTGGTGACGGGCATTCATGGCGGCGATCCGGAACTACTTAGTATGAAATCGGCATTTCCGCGTGCGGCGGAAATGGAAACGAAACACGGCAGCGTGATTCGCGGTTTTCTGCGCTCCGCGAAACAGCGGCGTCAAGAAGCGAAGGCTCGCGGCGAGCCGCCGCCCAAAGCCGGCGCGATGTGGTCGTTCCGCGACGGGCTAGGCCGCTTGATCGAGTCATTGACGGAACGGC
>JBGQCZ010000566.1:0-4227 GCA_041495645.1 Gemmataceae bacterium
AATTTGACGAAGCAGCCGAGCGTTCCGGCGGTGATGAGGTAGTGGCCGCAGGAGATGCCGATTTGCAACGGACGGACACGGCCTTGATACCAAGGCCCCGCGGCCCGCTTGCGCAAGCGGCCGATGAAGCGAACGTCCACCTCGTTCTTGGCCTTTTTCGTGATCTGTTCGATTTCCTTACCGCCCATCAGTTCTTCGCGCTGGCAGCGGATGGCCAAGTGGTATTGGTTTTTCTTCTTGAGAATGATGCCCAATGCCAGAGAGGGATGCGTCTCGGGAAGTTGATCGATCGCGGTTGCGCCCAAAGCGAACGAGCGGACGACGGTTTCCCCGCCGACGGTGAGCGGCGCGAGAATAGTATCCGAAATCAGTTTCTTCAAGTCGCGAGCGGAATCGAGCTGCATGACCGGCCTTCCTTGTTCATCTGGACAATTGATTAGACTCAATCGCTACTTGTCGCACGCGGTACGACCGACCGCTGCAAGGCCTGCGTTCTTATTCAAACTGGTCCTCTTGGTATTACGGAATTGGGTGACGCGTTGCGTGGGTCGAGCTCAATCTAAAGGCAAGACTGAAAAGGTTTTTGGCGAGCCCAGCCGGCCTTTGATCCCGTAAGGAATTGAGCCTTCGCGAGCGGGTTGCATGCGACGCGCGCTTTTTGCGGAATTGACTCCGCGAACGCGGGGGCCAAACCGCGCTTGGGTCGCCAAGCTCCCCTCGCGGCTAAACGGCCATGGGCAAGGAGATTGAAAAGGTTTATGTCGAGCCATGGGGCTTGTCGGGGCAGAGCCCTGGGACGAGAAATATCTCTGTGAAGCGGTTGTTCTTCGGACGCGACCTGTTTGCCGATCGTCTCGGTAATGAACTGATTACCTTGGTGAATTGAGAGACCAAGCGGGGTGGGGCGCGGCGATTGAAGGCTCAAGGCGAGCCACGGGGACAAGCCCGTGGCTCGCCCGTTAGATCAGCGCCGATTCCGTGCGGCGTCTTGCGATTTCAGGCGGTTGGCGGACGCGGTTTGGGCGGCCCAGCGGTAGCGGCCCAATTGATTCAGGATTTTGTCGACCGCCTGAGAGTCGGCGTTCGAATCGCTGTTGAGCCGTTTCACGAGGGCGTCGATTTCCTTTTCGCGTTCGGGCGTGAGAATGTCGTGGCGGCCGACCAAGACGCGGACGAGTTGGTCGGGTTTCGGGTCGATCTTGAGCGGCAGCAACTCCTTGGTCAACGATTCGGGAACGACGTAAATGACTCGCGTGCCGTCTTGGCCAAACCAATCGGCGCTCCAGGTCTTGACCATCGCTTGAGCTTCCTTCTCATACAGCCCTTGTTCGGTCAACAACTTCGCGACGGCATCGCCGAGTTTTTCGGCGGTCGACGCGGTGTCGGATTGCTGAACGCGAACTTCATCGGACGGCGACAAGTGACCGGATGCTTTGAAGTAGACCTTTTTGCCTTCTACGCGCACCAAGAAGAAGCCGGGAACTTCATCCTTGCCGCTGTTCTTGATCCAGAAGGCATAATTGCCGTCGGCGCGCACGGTAAAGGGCATCGTGAAATCGCCGACGCCCCTGTAGAAGAGAAACTTCTCGTTCTCCTTCTTTCCCATCTCGGTGACTTGCAGGAGCGAAGCGTCGGTTTCGCGGGCGGCAAAGTAGCGGCCTTTGCCTGAATTCGAAACCGTCGCCTGGCTGTCGGCCAGAATCTTGATGTTGTCCCAACGCAGGCCTTGATCGGGCGGGCGGCTGGCCTGGGGATACCAATCGGTCATCATTCCTTTGGGAAACTCCACGTTGACGGAGACATTGCGTTCGCGATCGCTGTAGAAATACATGACCGGTGTTTCGAGGCTGACGAAGGAGTCGGGCAGTCCGCCCTTCACTTTGCGGTGCCGGCTGTAGACGAATTGGGGCAGGTCGCCGTCGTTGGGGTAGAACTTCAAGTAAGTGCCGTTCGACCCGGAAAACGTGCTGAAGGTGCCCCATTCGTGGATCACGAAATCTTTCGGATCCTTGGCGTTGGCCACGTTGCTGATTGCCGCCCAGGCCAGGACGGCCAGGGCTGCCACGGCGATTCGGCTCGCTCGTAGACTGGTCATTTCTCGTTCCTCCAGTGAAAGTTGGCGGGACTCGGACACGTCACGCCATGCAGTCTACCCGCGCGGGCTATCAAAGAAGACAATGTTTATCGTTGATGTTACAATGGTATTTGTTGTTTAGAATTGGCGAGTGTTGAGGCATCCATGCTCTCCCTTTCCACCGATCAGGTCGAGGCGTTCGTCGAGTTGGCTCGGCAGGGAAGTCTGCGTCAAGCGGCGCGGGTGCTGCACATCACCGAACAGGGAGTTCGCAATCGGTTGTTGGCGTTGGAGGGGCGCGTGCGGGTGCAGCTTTATCGAAAGAGCAGGGGCGTGCGCCGAAGTTCACCTTTAACCGAACAGGGAAAGCAATTTCTTCCGCATGCGCTGGCGTTTTTGGAACGGGCGCGGCAGCTTGGCGAGTTATTCGGCGGACCGGCCGAGCCGCAGGAGATTCACGTCGCGGCCACCCAGTATTTGATTCTCTACACGCTCATCGATGCGGTGCGGCGATTTCACGCTGCCTTCCCGAACATTCATGTCCGGCTTAGCAATCACACCGAGCAAGAGATTGAAGACGCTCTGTTGCGCGATCCGGACCTGGCGTTCGGCGTGGCGGCGCCGTACGAATCCTCGCCGGACCTGGAATATCGCCATTTGTTTTCACTCGATTGGAGCTTCATCGCCCCGCCGCGCCATCCGTTGTTGCGCAAGAAAAAACTCGTACTGCGCGATTTGATCGACTTGCCGCTGATTCTGTTCGAGCGTGGATCGGCGGGCCGGCAGCATGTCGTGGATGCGTTTCACGGTGTGGGCCTGTCGCCGCGCGTGGACATGGAGACGACCAACACGGAAATCATCGTGCGCATGGTGGAAGCGGGGCTCGGCGTTTCGATCGTACCGCTTATGCCAAGCGGAGCCGTGACGCGCGGCCGCCGTGTCGGTATTCATGGCCTCGGCAAGCAGATACGACCGATACACTCGGGGATTCTGTTGCGCCGTGGTGAGCGTGTGTCGGCGGCGAGCAAGGCGTTTATGGACTTCTTGCTGCCGGGTGAAAACATAAGACCTTAATTACTGAACATCCGCTCTCGACAGTGGCCACTTCCGCCGGCGCGACGGTGCGCGAGGTGCTCGATGAGGTATGCGCCTCCAATGCCAAAGCACGCCGCTATGTGCTGTCCGCATTAAATTCCCACCTCTGAGAATCAATTCTTGCTTACTTGTCGAAACCGGGAATGAGCGTGGTCAATAGGCCCGTTTTCGCACACCCGCACACGCTCCGCACATTGGCACTACCTTTGCATTTACGATTCTCGGGTTTTTTCAGCGAACTCGCGGAGCTGAAGTCCTTGCCGGTTGACGACTCCGCGCTGGAGTCTTAGAACACGGTACATTCCCCGGATTTCACTCGCACGAACGGAACGGAACATCGAATGTCCGAACCCGCGAAACCATCGGATGGCACGCCGGTGCCGCCTCCAAGCCCCGCCGCTGCCGCGCCCGCCAAACCCGCACCGCCACCTCCTCCGCCCAAGCCGGCAATGCCCGCCAAACCCGCCGCAGCGCCGGCCGCGAAATCTGCCGGCACGTCTCGTCGTGGATTCATGGTCGTTTCCGGCGTTTTCACCGCCATGTTCGGCACCTGGCTCGGGTTGGCTTGGACGGCATTTACCGCTTCAATGGCCGGCATGACCCTCGGCACGCTTCGCTTCATGTTTCCCAACGTGCTTTCCGAGCCGCCCAGCAAGGTGAAGGTTGGACCGCCCGACGCGTTTGAGGACGGCAAAGTCATCGAGCGCTTCAAAGATCAAAACATGTGGATCGTGCGCTATCAGGGCAAGATTTACGCCCTGAGCACTACGTGCACACACCTCGGTTGCACGCCGAACTGGCTGGAAGCGGCTGCGAAATTCAAATGCCCGTGCCATGGATCGGGCTTTTACATCACCGGCGTCAATTTCGAAGGCCCGGCCCCGCGCCCGCTCGAACGTTGGGCAATCAGTCTCGGCGAAGACGGCCAACTGATCGTGGACAAAAGCAAGAAATTCCAAAAGGAACTCGGCCAGTGGATTGACCCGGATTCGTTCTATACCGTTTAGACCGGCGAACGTGTGCAAATGAATGGTGGGGCTCGAAGACTCGACCCACCC
>JBGQCZ010000567.1:0-4219 GCA_041495645.1 Gemmataceae bacterium
AACGAGCCGTTTTCGGCGATCCTCGCCCCCATCGCCCGCAAGACGTTGCCCGGGTGAGTTCGCAGAACTTCGAGCAACGGTATGCCGGAAGCTGGAGCCACAGACATGGCCCGCTTGAAGAGTGGGCTCTCCAAAATCCGCAGGCGGATGAACAACCCAATCGCCAGCAGCAGAATGCCGGCCAAAAACGGCAGCCGCCAGCCCCAGATGAGGAAGTCATCCTTGGGAATCGCAACGGAGACCAGAGTGAACACGGCGTTGGCCAACAGCAGGCCGACCGGCACTCCCACCTGGACCCAACTCGAATTGAAGCCGCGGCGGGCACGATGCCCATGTTCGACGGCCAGCAACACGGCCGCGCCCCACTCGCCGCCCACGCCAAAGCCTTGAATGAACCGCAGCGCGACAAGCATGATCGGCGCCCAAATGCCAACTTGCTCGAAAGTCGGCAGCAAGCCAATGAGAAAGGTCGCCGTGCCCATCATCACGAGCGACACGATCAACGTCGATTTGCGGCCGAGCCGATCGCCGAAGTGGCCAAAGACAATGCCGCCGACCGGGCGAGCGAAGAAGCCCACTGCGTAAGTCGAATACGCGGCCATGACCCCGGCCGCATGATTCAATTTCGGAAAGAACAGATCGCCGAACACCAGGGCCGCGGCCGTGCCGTAAAGAAAGAAGTCGTACCATTCGATCGCGGTGCCAATGAAACTGGCGAGCACGACCCGGCCGATGGGCGACGTCTCAAGGACAGTTGATCTCGTCATGAGGCCGTCGGGTTAAAGTCGCCGCATCTCATTTGAACCAATCAAATCCGATTCTATTGCACGCCGCGCTTCGCCTCCAACTCCTGCCACCTTGCATAAAGTCGTTCCACGGCCCGCTGCGATTCCTCCAGCGCCCGGCAAGCATCGGTGAGCGCGACATGGCCGGCGGTCGAGGCACGCTCTACTTCGGCGTGGCATTGCGTCACCACGTCCTCGGCCGCGTGGATCGCCGCCTCCATCTGTTCCCATTCCTGCTGCTCGCGATAGCTGAGCTTCTTTGGTTTCGGCGCGCCGACGGGTTTGTCCGATTTCTGCGAGCCGACGAGCTTGTCCCGTCGGTCTTCCTCGACACGATTTGTAATTTCGAGTTGGGACTTCTCATATGCCGTCAACCATTGGTTAATGCTGCCGTAAGGCGCCGCGCCGCCGCGGCCGTCGAGGCCGATCACTTCCGTGCATATCCGGTCCATCAGTTCGCGGTCGTGGCTGACGATGATCAGCGCGCCGGGGAATTCCGACAGACTCTCCTCAAGGACTTCGAGCGCGGGAATATCCAAATCGTTGGCGGGCTCGTCGAGCAGCAGCAAGTCGGCCGGTTTCAGCATGAGTTGAGCGATGCGCACGCGGGCCTGCTCGCCGCCGGACAACGCGCTCACTTCCAGATCGAGTTGTTCCGTTTGAAACAGAAACTGTTTTGCCCACGCCGCGACGTGCATGGGCCGCTCGCGATACATCACGGTGTCCCCGTTGGGACAAAGCGCTCGCCGTAGCGTCGCCGACTGATCCAGATTCGCCCGGCCCTGCTCGAACATCACCGTGCGCAAACCGTCGGCCCGCGCGACGGTTCCCGCGTCGGCAGCGATCTCGCCCGCCAGCACGCGCATCAGCGTGCTCTTGCCGCTGCCGTTGGGGCCAAGCAAGCCGAGCTTCGTGCCGGGCATGAGCGCGACATCGAGATCGGAGAAAAGCGACCGGCCGCCGAGCGATTTGGCGATGCCTTCGGCGGTCAGCAACTTGCGTGTCTGCCGGCCGGTGGCAACGAAGTCGATCCCGGCCGCGCCCGCAGCGGAATTGCGATACTTCAGTTCGGCCAGTTCGTCCCGCCGCCGGGCTGCCGCGTCGATGCGCGAACCAGCCTTGCGCGTGCGTGCCGCGGCTTTGCGGCCCAGCCATTCCGTCTCGCGGCGGACCTGATTGGCCACCGATTCCTGCTGCCGGGCCTGCGCTTCCAGAAACTCCTCGCGTCGATCCGCGAAATCGTCGTAAGAACCCGGAGCGCGAAAATAGCCGCCGGGATAGACCCGGTTGATTTCAATCACTTCGTCGGCGACCGCGCGCAGAAACGCCCGATCGTGCGTAGCGACCAGGTAGCCAAATGACGCCGCTCGCAACAACCGCTCCAACCAAACGATTCCCGGCAGATCGAGATGATTGGTCGGCTCGTCGAGCAGCAGCAGATCGGGTTGCCTCACCAGTTCGCGCGCCAGCGACAGCCGCTTGCGCCAACCGCCGGAAAGCGTGTGGGCAGCTTGATCGGGATCGGTGAATCCAACCTGCGTCAGAGTAATGGCGGCGCGCGTCTCGCCTTCATGTTCCTCAATCGCCTCGCCCGCCAGAGCGGCCAGCAGCACGTCGCGCACACTTTGACCGGGCGCAAACGTATCGTCCTGAGCCAGATAGCCAATCCGCGTTCCACGCCGCACCGCACGCGTGCCGGCATCGGCATCCTCGCGCCCGGCCAGCAGTTTCAAGAGCGTCGATTTCCCCGCCCCGTTCGGCCCGATCAGCCCGACGCGCTCGCCGGCGCGCAAATCGAGACAAAGCTCCGCGAAAAGCGGCCGGGCCGAATAGCTCTTGGTCAATCCCTGCACGCTCAACAGCACGCTCATGCACGGCCCCAAATGCTGAGCGTCTCCGATGCGCTCTCTTCTATTGCTCCGAGATTCGAGGCGCTGGGGCAAGGGCCGTGGTTGAGGAAATGAGATCACCCGGCGTGATCCTAATCCAAATTGAGGCATGGCGTCGATGTTCGTGGATAGACTAACGAAAGCATGCACATCATTTACATCGACGCCGACGCCTGCCCAGTCAAGGACGAAGTCTATCGCGTCGCCCGCCGCTACGAAATGCGCGTCGTGGTTGCGTCCAAGACCTCCATCATGACGCCAACCGAGGCGCGAATCGAACTGGTCGTGCGGCCGGGTTTTGGCGAGGTCGACGATTGGATCGCCGAGCAAGCCGGGCCGGGCGACATCGTCGTCACCGCCGACATTCCGCTTGCCGCCCGCTGCATCGCCAAATCGGCCCGCGTGCTCGACCCACGCGGCCGGCTGCTCACCGAAAACGACATCGGCGAAGTGCTGGGCATGCGCGACCTGATGACGGAACTGCGAAAAGACGGAACCGTCACCGGCGGCCCAGCCCCGATGGCCGCGAAAGACCGCTCGCGGTTCTTGTCGAAGCTGGATGAAACCATCAATGCGGTGCGGCGGGCGCATCCGCCTGAAGGAAAGCCCTCTACTTGACCACTCGCACCGTGAAGGTGTGGAACATCTCCTGCGCAGGCTATCCCATGCTGTCGAAACGCTGCTCCGGCCCGAAGAGGTTGGCGTCCGAACCCAACTAAACCAAACGATTTGCTCCGTGCGCCGGTTTTGATGTTGGTGCGTAATTCATTGACTCCCAACCATTTACGTGTCCCCCCGCACGCCCTCAAACAAATCGTTGGGAAAGTGGTGGTGGTGGTGGTCAAGCCCGTGATTGCCTGGTGATTTGGGTTCGCAGTTCGGTTTTGCACCGTGTCAATGCCGCCGACCGCGCCACGGCGAACCGAGTCGCTCAACAAGACCGTAATTGTTTTGAGCATGCTGATCCCCTTCAGTCAGAAATGCGCGCACCGGAAGTGCCGAGTCAGCCGACCGTCCGTATTATAGTGTACGCAATATCACATTCGCCGGCAATGGACTTTCGTTTCAGCTCACTGAGCGATTTCACATTACACCTCAGATTTTTTATCGCTGTAGCCTTAATTCAGAAAGTCGTCAGCATCTCATCGCTTCCAGGCTTGACAACGGCAATGGCTCCATTACCATTGATGGGCACGTAGAACGGAGTTCATTCCGTTCACTCACTTCACGCAGGAAGGACACCATGAAACGCCGCCCCTTTCGCTTTCCGCTCTCGGTCGAACGCCTCGAAAACCGCGATGCCCCCGTCGGACATGGTGACGCGCTGCTGGCAGGCGTCAATGAGCCGCTTGCGGCTTTGCCCGAAAACGGCCCCCAGCTTACTTCGTTTCTGGGCGATAACGCATCGCTCGACAATTATTGGAACCAACCCGCTCCGCAAATTGATAACGCCGACGCGCCGAGTGAACCGAATCGGGTTCCCGCATCCGAGCCCGTGACCGACGAAACCCCAAGCCATCCGCTCGACTCGCCGTTGGATTCCGC
>JBGQCZ010000568.1:0-4205 GCA_041495645.1 Gemmataceae bacterium
GCTAGCCCACGGGAATCAGTCAGTCACTCAGCGCGTGCAAACAAATGACGTATAATCCCGTTGTAGGGATAGGTAAACGAAGTCGTGGTGACGGTGCGCCGACTGCTTGCTTGACCCGTTTTTCCAGAACGTTTATTATCCCAATAGGTTCCGCCGAATCCTACCCGGAGTCATTTCATGAAACGAAGCTCGCTCGCGTTGGCGGCGGGACTGCTCGCCCTCGCGGTGACGGCCCCGGGTTTCGCTCAAAATCCGCCGAAGATGGTCAACAAGGAGGAAGTGGGGTTCAAGACCATCGACGGCGTCATGCTCAAAGGCACGTTTTACCCGAGCTCCAAGGGCGCGAATTCGCCGGTCGTGCTCTTTTTGCACAAGCTCGGCGGCAACCGCACGCAAGGCGACTGGGAGAGCCTCGCGATTTCGCTTCAGGCCAAAGGCTACGCGGTGATGACCTTCGACTTCCGCGGTCACGGCGCCAGCACTACTCTGGCTGATCCGAAGGCATTTTGGTCGGGCCGGCACAATCAGCAGTATGTGGCGGGCTACGTGCAGGGAGCTACCAACCCGAAGAAGAAAATCGAATTCAAGGACTTCAACAAGTCGCTTTACGTTCCGTATCTGGTGAACGACATCGCGGCAGCCCGACATGACTTGGACAATCGCAATGACAACGCGCAATGCAACACATCCAACTTGTTCATCATTGGCGCCGAGGAAGGGGCGGCCTTGGGGTTCTTTTGGATCATTTCCGAGTATTACCGTCCCGCGATTTACAAAGACGTGAACATTCTCGGCGTGGCGGGGGGCGTCGTCAACAATGCGCCTGCGGCCGAGGATGTCGGCGGAGCCGTTTGGCTTTCGATGCGGAAGAATCCGGGAATCGGGACTGCTTCGATTACGTTTCCCTATTCGCAATGGGTAACGCCGACTCCTCTCCGCGACCAAATACAAATGTGGTTCGCGGCCGGCGCGAAGGACCAGCGAGGCGTCGACGATGCCGCATCGATGTACGACAAGATTCTGAACGCCGACAAGAGAAAGGACAAATTGCCTCTGACCTCGAAAAAACCGATCGAAGGAACGAATCTGCGCGGCGTCAATCTGCTCGGAAAGAAAGAATTGCCGACCGACGAGTTGATCGAGAAATTCCTGGAGCAAGCTCTGAAGATGCGGCCGAATCAGGCGCAAAAGAAGCGCAATGCCAGCGAGTTCAAACCGTACCCCATCGATCCGACTCAGTACGGTTTTGCTCCGCCAGGATGAACCGAATCGAACCTGAAGCCCGGCTTCGGCCGGGCTTTTTTTTATTTGGCTCGCGGATGAAACTGGCGATGGATCGCGCGCAACCGTTCGCGGTCTACGTGCGTGTAATGCTGCGTGGTTTGGATGCTCGAATGGCCGAGCAATTCCTGCACGGTTCGCAAATCAGCACCGCCCGAAAGTAAGTGCGTGGCGAAGCTGTGCCGCAGCGTGTGCGGGCTCACCTTGGCGTGCAGGCCCATTCGCCGCACATATTTCTTCACCAGCACCCAGAGCATTTCGCGGGACAGCTTTTTTCCACCGCGACTGACGAAGACCCAGGGCGTTTCCGCCTGCACCAAATTCGGCCGCACCTCGCCGAGATAGCTCCGCAACGCTTTCACCGCGTGACTGCCGAGCGGCACGATGCGTTGCTTACTGCCCTTGCCGATGCAACGCAAGAACGCCGCGTCCAGGTGCATTTCCTCCAAACGCAAGCCGACCACTTCCGACGCCCGGCAGCCCGTCGCGTAAAGGGTTTCGAGAATGGCCCGGTCGCGCAGGAAAAAGCGATCGCCGGCTTGCGGCGCCCGGAGCAGTTTCTCGACGACTTCGGGTGACAACACTTGCGGGATGCGCTCCCACAGCGTGGGCGAACTCAACAGATCGACGGCGTTCGACTTGGTCCGCTCCTCCAGGCGCAGGAAGCGGTAGAACATTTTCAGCGACACGAGGTGCCGGGCCAGGCTCGCGGGCTGAAGTCCGGCCTCGTGCAGATAGCTCACGAAGCGGCTGAAATCGGCGAGAGACGGGTTCTTGAAATCGCATAGCGAACCTTCGTCGACCCAGGCCGTGAACTTGTTCAGGTCGCGGCCATAGGCCAAGAGCGTGTTTTCGGCCATGCCGCGTTCGGCCTGCAAGTAATGGCGAAAAGCGGCGATGTCGTCGTGAAGTTCAAGCAGTTGCGTAGCCATGGCGCACCTCTCCGCATCGTTTATCGGCAGGTGCATTCCAAAACTTGAACCGTTAGTGTCCGATCGCGCAACCGTCCTTTCGCCCTTCGCTGCCGCCGTGCAGCATGCCGGTCTTTGGGTCGATCAGGATCGCCTGATATCCGCCGCCATTCACGCGAATCAACTCGACCCTGTGTCCGCGTTTCTCCAACTCGGCGGCCACCATGTCAGGAATCCCGCGTTCGGTCATGACCGTGCCGACTCCAAGAGCCGGGCGTCCGGTCGGCGTTGCCGACCCGCGATGCTCGACTCGCGGGGCTTCGCCCGCTTGCTGCACGTTCATGCCGAAATCGATCAAGTTGCACAGCACCTGAACGTGCCCTTGCGGTTGCATGTCGCCGCCCATCACGCCGAACACCAGCCACGGTTTCCCGTCTTTCAGCACCATGGCCGGGATGATCGTGTGAAACGGCCGCTTGCCCGGCTCCAAGCGGTTTGGGTGTTTCGCATCGAGCGCGAACAGCGTGCCGCGATTTTGCATGGCAAACCCCAATTCCGGAGGCGTGTTGCCCGAACCGAAACCGAGGTAATTGCTTTGAATGAGCGACACGCAATTGCGGTCCTTATCCACCACGCACAAGTAGGTCGTGTCCGCTTTGCCGAGTTTCGGGTCGCCGGGTTCGATGTCGCTCAAGGCCTTGTTCATGTCAATGAGCTTGCGGCGGGACTCGGCGTACGATTTCGAAAGCAACTCGGCGATCGGGACTTTCTCGAAATCCGGGTCGGCGTAGTAGCGGGCCCGGTCGGCGAAAGCGAGCTTCTTTGCCTCGATGAGGAGATGCCAATAATCGGGCGACCGCGGGCCCATTTTCTTTAGGTCGAAGCCTTCCATGATGTTGAGCATCTGGAGTGCGGCCAGGCCTTGGCCATTCGGTGGCAGTTCGCACACTTCGTACCTGCGATAGTTCGCTCGGATCGGTTCGATCCAGGTCGAAGTGTGCTCGGCCAAATCGCGTGCCGTCAACAGTCCGCCAACTTTCGTTGAGTAAGCGGCCAGCTTTTCGGCGATCGCGCCCTTGTAGAACGCCTCGCTGCCATTCTTCGCGATTTCGCGATAGGTCGCGGCAAGTGCGGGGTTCTTGAAGACATCGCCGGGAATCGGCGGCCGGCCGTCGATCAGAAATACTTTGGCCGATCCTTCGTCGTTCGCGAGTTTCCTTCGCGAGTTCCGCCAATAGCCGGCAATCACTTCCGGGACCGGTGAGCCGTCCTCGGCGTATTTGATGGACGGCTCCAGAAGCTGCGCCAAGGTTTTCGTACCGAACTTCTTCCGCAGTTCTTCCCAGCCGTCAACGCAACCGGGAACCGACCAACTGAGCGGGCCGATTTCGGGAATCGCTTTGAGCCCGCGTTTTGCGAACAACTCCCGCGTGGCCAGGTGCGGCGAACGGCCCGACGCATTCAGCCCGTGCAGCGTACCGGTCTTGGCGTCCCAGACGATCGCGAACAGGTCGCCGCCGATGCCGCACGACATCGGCTCCATCAGCCCGAGAGCGGCATTGACCGCGATTGCCGCATCCATGGCATTGCCGCCGCTCTTCAGCACATCCAAGCCGATTTGGGCCGCCAACGGGTGCGCGCAGCAGACCATGCCGTGCGGCGCGATCACGACGGATCGCCCCGCTTCGCCGGCCGACGGGGCGAGCCGTTGCCCGAACAAATCATCGGCCGCTGCAAATGTCATCGCGACACCCAAGGCAAAGGGCAGGAAGGAACGGCACATGCGAGTCTCCGGTTTAATCGCCGCAATTTTTGCGTCACAGTACGGTCGCGCGACTCCGAACGCAACAAAATGTAACAATTGACTCTCGGACCGCAAGCAGTTTTCTTGACCCAACTCCTTGCCATGACCAATCTTCCAACCCGCGCGACATGCTCGAAACAAAATAGTTACATTTGTTGCATTGCGAGTCGCGGTGGGGCGCTTGGCTCGTACCCGGCCGCGAACGAGGA
>JBGQCZ010000569.1:0-4202 GCA_041495645.1 Gemmataceae bacterium
CATTCGTACTCTCGCGCCTTATGCTCAGTTGTTCTCAATACCTGTCGGCGCAGCGGATTCGATTGCAGCAGCGCCGCGTCCGGTCCTGCTTCGCGTCCCCGCCGATGGCGATTTCGCTGTAGCTGTGGCCGGGCTCTGCGAGCCCGGTCCGGCCTCACAGAGGCCGGCTACAGCAAACCGAACTGATGCGGCCCGAAAAGCGGGCATTAGCGGGTTGCACGTGGATGGAAGCGTCGCCGGTTCGCAGGCTCGATGCGTCGGCGCGCCGGCACGCGAGCAATCGCTTCGTCGCGTCCGCGAATTGCGACAGCGCTTTGGCCCGGATATTCCGATCGTTGCCGGCGGCGGGGTTCACGAACCACAACACGCCCTCGACCTGCGCGCCGCCGGGGCCGACTTGATTCAGGTCGATACCGGGCTGGTCTTCAGCGGGCCGGGCCTGCCGAAACGCATCAACGACGCGATTTTGTTCGAGACTAACCGCACCGCCAAACTGCCCGACACGCCGGAGCGCCCGGCGGAAATGTCGTGGTTCTGGACGCTGCTCATGGGTGCGGGAATGCTCTTCGGCAGCATTCTGGCCCTGATCATCGCCGCCACGCGCGTCGTGCTGCCCTACGACGAAGCCTTCACCGGACTGACTCGCGATCAACTGGCCGCCATCAATCCGCGTTTGCTGGCGTTCATGACGCACGACCGGGTTTCACTCGCGGGCACGATGATCGCCGTCGGATTCATGTACGTCGGGCTGTCGTGGTTCGGCGTGCGCCGCGGGTTGCATTGGGCCCGCCAATCCGTGATTTGCTCCGCGTTTGTCGGCTTCGCGAGTTTCTTTCTGTTCCTGGGCTTCGGTTATCTCGATCCGTTTCACGCTTTCGTGACGGCGGCGCTGTTTCAATTCCTGTTGCTGAGCGTGCATTGCCGCCTCGGCACGCACCTGCCGTCGGTCCGGCCAACGCCCGTCGCCGGGAGCGCGTGGCTATGCGCGCAATGGGGCCAGTTGATTCTCATTTTTCATGGAGCGGCATTGCTGGGCGCGGGGATGAGCATTTCCGCCATCGGCGCGACGCACGTATTCGTCCACGAAGACCTGGACTTCATGCAGACGACGGCGGAAGCATTGCGGGCCGCGCATCCGCGGCTGATTCCGCTGATCGCGCACGACCGGGCGACCTTTGGCGGAATGCTCATGGCGAGCGGAGTGGTCTTTCTGCTGCCGGCGTTGTGGGGAATCCGCAACGGCTCGGCGTGGCTATGGTGGACGATGCTCATCGCCGGGCTTGCGGCGTATACGGCCGCAATCGGCGTGCATCTATGCGTGGGTTACACGCACTTGATGCACCTGCTGCCGGCCTTCGGCGGGCTGGTGGTGTTGCTTTCAGGATTAGGCTTGTCGTATCGACACGTATGTCGCAACGAGGCGTAGAACGAACGGAATTCATTCCGTTCTACGTGAGCAAAGTAGAACGGAATTCATTCCGTTCGGAAAAAGGTGGCCGCGCCCGCCCGCCGCAGGGGTACCATGCCGAACGGCTAGACGGAACGCGGCCATCGTTTCTTGCGGGCGACAATCCGGCCGATTGACCTGTTATGGTCGGAAAGTCATTAAATCGCGATGAGTTTGCCGGAATCGCCAGTCTTGAATCGTTTTCGCCCTTCGTACCATCCAAATGTCCATCACACGGAAAGGATGGTTCACATGATTCGCATTCGCAAAGCGCAGGAACGCGGCCATTTCAATCACGGTTGGCTCGACACCTGGCACACGTTTTCCTTCAGCGATTACTACGACCCCGACCACATGGGGTTCCGCTCCCTGCGTGTCATCAACGATGACCGCGTTGCCCCCGGCCAGGGTTTCGGGATGCACGGCCATCGCGATATGGAAATCGTCACCTTCGTCCTCGAAGGAAGCCTGGAACACAAGGACAGCCTCGGCAACGGCTCGATCATCAAGCCGGGCGAACTGCAGCGCATGAGCGCCGGCACCGGCGTCCGCCACAGCGAGTTCAACCCCTCGCCCACGGAGGCGGTCCACCTGTACCAGATTTGGTTGCTGCCGGAACGAAACGGCTTGACGCCAAGCTACGAACAGAAGACCTTCACCACGGAGGAGAAGCAGGGGTTGCGGCTGGTGGCGTCGCGGGACGGCAAAGACGGATCACTAACGATCCATCAGGATGCCCGGCTCTTTCTCTCGTCCCTGCGAAGCGGCGAGACGGCCGTTCATTCGCTAAGCCCGGGCCGTCATGCCTGGCTGCAAGTCCTGAAGGGCAAGGCGACATTGAACGGTCACCCTCTTTCAGCAGGCGACGGCGCTGCCGTGAGTGATGAAGCGAAGCTCGAAATCACCGGCGACGATTCCGAAATCCTGTTGTTCGACCTGGCGTAAGTTCACCTCTATCTTACCGTAACGAACTCGTGGTGGTTGAGCAGCACCATCGCCAGGCCCTCGCGGGCGCGGAGTTTTGGATCGTGGGCCGCTTGGCGGGCTTCGGCGTCATTCGGGCCGGGCTTGCTTTCGGAATGCTGTTTCGCTTGTTCGTCGAGGAACTCCAGGCATTCCGTCATCTCTGCCGATGTGGGTGGCCGAGTCAGCGTCCGTTCAAATGCCGCCGTAACGAATTCGCGGGCATCGGCATGGCTCTTCGTCAGATCGCGCGCCAACAACCGGGCCATGCGGATCGTCAATTCGCTGTTGAACAGCGCCAGCGCTTGCTGCGGGATGATGCTTTCCTTGCGCTGATAGCATTCCGTGACGCTGGCGGCGTCGAACAGTTTCAGGAACTCCATTTGCTTCTCGGCGGCGTGGCGGAAATACAAACTGCGGCGAAACACGCTCAAGCCCTGATTGTGGTCGATATCCGGCCCGCCCATCGTCGGGTCCAGCTTTCCGGCGACGTACATGGCTTCGTCGCGAACCAATTCCGCCTCCAGCCGGTGCGGCGACTTGCGCCAAAGATAGATGTTGTCGCGGTCGATCGCGAGGTTGGCGGCGTCGGGCGTTGAGGATTGGCGATACGTGGCCGACAGCGCGATGAGCCGATGCAGGTGTTTCATCGACCATTTGTTGGCCATCAATTCGGCGGCGAGCCAATCGAGCAGGGCCGGGTGCGACGGAGCGCGGCCATTGCGGCCGAAATCGAACACGCTCGGGACCAGCGCCTGGCCGAAGTGCCGCAGCCAGATTTGATTGACCGCGACGCGAGCCGTGAGCGGGTTCTGCTTGTCGGCGAGCCAATTCGCAAAGGACAGCCGGCGCCCGCTGCTGGTTGTCGGATAGACCGGTATTGCCCGCGGAGTGTAGGCGGTTGACGGAGCGGCTTTCAGGTTGGCTTCGGATTGAGCCAACGCCTTCTTGGCATTGGCCAGTTTGGTCTCCGCAGCGTCGATTTGCGGTTTTGCTTTTGCACTGTTGCGCTCTTGCTCGACGGCCTGAAGAGTACGCTTGGCATCCGCGACAGCAGCTTTGCGTTGCAGTGTCGCTGTTTCAGTCGCGGCAGATTTCCATTCCGGCGTGTCTTTCTTGCCGGCGTCTTCAAGCTGTTCGACTTTGAACACCGCGAGCAGCGCGGCGTATTTGGATTCGGCGACCGCTAGATCGAGCTCAGCTTGCGCAATCGCCAACGTGAGGAGCGTCGTCATCGAAATGGATCGGACTCGTTCAAGCTTTTTCCGCGCGGCGGCAACGGCTAGCTCGCTCTCGGCGACCGTTTCGCGGATCACGAACTCACGCTTGTCCGGACTCGAAGCATTGCGCGGCAGTTTCACCGCTTCCGGCGCGAACTTTCCGCCCAGCGCCCGCGGTACGCCCGGCGGCAGCGGGGTTTTGTCCGGCGTGCGATCGTCGCCACGGATCAGCAAGAAGGTTTGCACATTCGCGTCGGCGTCGTAGGCGTGCGGGAGGCCGTCCTTCTTCGTGTCCGGTTGTCCGGGAATGCGGTCGATGCGCACCTGATGCGGGTCGAAGATCGCCCGGACCTGGTAGTAATCCTTCTGCGAAATCGGGTCGAACATGTGATCGTGGCAACGGGCGCAACCGATGGTGGTGGCCTGAAACGCCAGGAACGCGTGCTCGACCGTGTCCTGCATCCATTTTTCGCGGCTGAGCATCTTGTAATTGCGCACCAGGAACCCGGTCGCACGCAAGGTAGCGGGATCTTCGGGAGCGATTTCGTCGCCGGCCAACATTTCGACAATCA
>JBGQCZ010000570.1:0-4184 GCA_041495645.1 Gemmataceae bacterium
GGCGACGGCTACTGGATCGAGAAAAACGGAGGTCGCGCTCCATTGAAACCGACGGGTTGGGTTCATGAATTCGATTGAATTCATTCCGAGCCAAGCTTCATGACTTTGATCTCGCCCAAATTCAGCTTCTCGCCGGGCTTGGCTTTCACGGACGGGAAAGCCCCTCCCTCTTGGCCGTAAATCACCGACCCCTTTAAGAACGCGACGGCAACATCAACATCGGGTGCGATGTTATCGACGGAGAAGCGGCCGTCCTTGTCGGTGGTCGGCAGATACGCGAATGCTCTGCGGCTCATCAGCAGATCTTCTCCCAGGGATGAATAACCGTAATGGACTCGCACCATCAAATCCGCCAACGGCTTTCCATCTTGATCCACCAATCGGCCGGTAATCGAACCCATCGGCTTCAGCTTGATTGAGGGCCGTTCCTTCTCGTCTCCCCGCAACTCGATCGTTCCGTAGAGTTTTCGCTCTTTGTGGTGAAACGCAAGCGTGCGCGGCGAACCGGGGTCAAGCGCTGTTGCGGTAAATTCCGAGCCGGACAACGGTGTTACCATTCGGCGAAGCTGCCTGATGATTCCAGCGGACAAGCCGCATACGTCGGTTCCGGCCAGCGGTTTCCCGTCCGGGTCGAGCACATCGCCGGTAATGCTCTTGCCGTGTTGGAAATTCAACAGGACGGTAAGCGGGCCGGAATCCGCGGCGGGGTCAACGACTTGATAAGCGTTGCGGCCAAAGAGTGGAACAGTGTTGATCCCCGCCACCCCTGCGCCTTGAATTCGCTCGATGTGCACGCCCGGATCTCGCTTCGCGGCGTGAATTTTGTCCTTTTCCGCGAGTCTCGCCTGGATGAACTGGTTTTGAATTCCAAGAGGCAATTCGGCCCGAGCCACGATGATTCCAGGCCCGGGCGAGACCGCGACGCGAAAACTCCCATCCGGACGGGTTTTGAAATCACCGTCCACGAAGCCGATCACTTCTTCGGGATCCGCGGGCTGATAGAGCTTGTTCGTTCGCAATGGGAAATACAGCAAGCTGCCCGTCACGGGTTGGCCGGTCGAAGCGTCGATGAGTTTCCCAGTTACCTCGATTCCTTTGGTCAGGCCAATTTCCACGTTCAAAGGCAGAAGACCTTCCTTGTCCGCGACGACGATTCGCGTCGGCAGATACGGTTCAACTTCGGGCTTGATGATCAATTCGACCCGCTTGGCCTTGCGCAGCCCGACGAGCCGGAATCTGCCCTCGGCATCGGACGTGGTGGCTATTGCATTTTCTTTCAACTCGTATGGATCCGCGATCTTTCCGCTAATCTTAACTCCTGCAATCGGCTTTCCGGTTGCCTTGTCGCGCACCTCGCCGGCGACGGTCCGAGTCGGCGCGGCGACATACTCGAATTTTGGACCAAAGGCGGTCGGCGCCGGGCGAGTTGGCCGGCCTGGCCGCCATGATTCGGGAGCATAGGACTTCGGATCGAAACGTTCATCGCCGAATACGCGAATCGTGATATGTGCGGCCCGCTCGCCCTGCGGCCTCAGCATGACAATTCGTCCGCGGGCCGCGTCGGCAATTCGAAATCGGCCCTCGTTGTCTGTCTTCACCATTACAGGCAAACCGATCAGACCTGGATGAGCCAAGGTCTTGTCGATCACAAAATCAATGCCATCAGGGCTCATGGTCCACCCCTTCAAGATCAAAGCCAAGTCGCCCTCCTGCATGGTGTCAATTTTTTCCATCCGCAACTCCAGCCCCGCGAGCGGTTTGCCTTCCAAGTCGATGACGCGGCCTTCGATGGGAAGCTCGCGTGCGAGTTTGAGCGTGACTTCTCCGCCTTCCTGGATTTCCGCCCAATCGCCCGCAAAGCCCTTCGCCACGACGCCGACGACCTTCTGTGCAGGCGTGGCATCGATTTCGACTTTGAAGCGCCCGTCGGCGCCGGTCACGCCTTTTTCGACCGCTTCGTTCTTCGCCGAATCCAGTGCCATGAGCTTCGCACCCGCAACGGGCTTGCCGTCCGGGTCTACGACCCGGCCGCGAACCTTGATGGTCTTGGCTTCCGGCGATCGAGGGGCGTCGGGCGACAAAGTACCAAGTACCGGGTACTCAGTCGTGAATGCCGGCTGGGCAATCGGTACTGCGTACTCGGTACTCTGTCCTTGCTTTCCTCCTCCGCTCGCCAGGCCAATTCCGGCAACCAAACACACGGCCAACGCCGCGCCCGCGACCAACCGATATGGGAACGCAGTTGCGGTGGCGTTTGCCGCTAATGCGGCCACCGCTGAGGTTGGCCGCCCCGTCATTGCGGCGACAGTCGTTTGCACGAGTGATGCCGGCGGTCCGCTCGCCGAGCCGTTTTCGCCCAGCACCGGCAGCAAGCCGGCCGACAGCGCCAATCCGCGTCGTAGCAAACGCCGTCTCAGCACGTTTCGCCCGCGTTCCAAGCGGCCCTTCACGGCTTGCGTGGTGCAGCCGAGTTGTTTGGCCGTCTCATCCCGTGAGCGGCCTTCGAGGTAACACAACAATAGCGGCAGACGGAGTCTTTCAGGCAGCCGGTCGAGTTCCTGATGCACCACATCGCACGCTTCGCGCCAGGTCAGGTCCGACGGTTCGACCGCGGAATGAACCAAAGTAGCGCTTTCAACATCTTTGCGCCGGGCCGCGTTCCTCCGCGCCCGTACCGCAACCCGATGGGCCACGCCGTAGAGCCAACTGCCGATCGACTCGGCCCGCCGAATGGTCGGCGCGCTCTTAAGGAGGATCAAGAAGCTTGCTTGGAACGCGTCCTCGATGTCGGCGTGTTGGGCGAGCACTTTGCGGCAGGCGGCCAGCACCAGCGGACCGTGGCGTCGAATGAGGATCTCGATCGCGGCCGAGTCGCGTTCCCGGCGGAAGCGGTCGAGCAAGTCCGCGTCGGCGCTGGGCGGCGTGGATGCGTCGAGGAGGTGCCGAACTTGCCGGGAGAGCATCGCGGTCATGGTCGTGGCCCTGAACGTGGGTGATTCACTCCCATAGTGCGCGGCATCGCGACGGCGGCATGGGAATTATTGCCCCATCATGCCCTTGTAAACCGACAGCACCACCCCGCCGATCAGCAGAAACAAACCCGTGCACAGAACCACCAGAAACACAATCAACTTTGGAGTGGCTTCGAGCGATTCGTGCGCGACCATCACGATCGCCCCGATAAGAACGAGCAACCCCACGAAACTCGAAAGGCAACCCATGACGATCGAACCGACGCCGACGCTCGACGCACGTGCCTTGGTTTGCGGGAAATGCCGCTCGCGGCGCGGAGCAGGCTGTATTGGCGGAACCGGTTTGCTTACGCCGAGTTCAGCGTCGGTGAATTGCGATCCCGACGCGTGGCGCGAATCCAACTGCGGCTCGGCCTTGCGCGGGGTCCGCGGGGCGGACCGAGCTTGCCCCTGCGCTAATTCGTCGGCTCCCACGATGTCGATCACCGGCGGCGGCGGAACTTCGCGCCGTCGCACCGGCGGCGGGCCGACATCATCCGACCAGACCAACTCCGTCGCACTAACCGAAGGCGTTGACCGCGCCGGCACCGAAACCGATGCACCACAAGCCGAACAACGAGTGGTCCCACCGGCGCGCGCGTCGTCCACCTGAATGGCGGTTCCGCATTTCGGGCAGATGAGCGCGATCATGGAATATGTACGACAGCGTAGCGAACGACGACCCGAACCCTACGGTACGCGTCCCAGAATCCGTTGTCAACCGCCGCGGAGACATGGCGACTAAGCGAAGATGTCCTTGACCACGTTCCCCGCCACGTCGGTCAAACGAAAGTCGCGGCCCGCGTAGCGATAAGTGAGTTCCTTGTGGTTGAGGCCCATGAGCGCTAACAGAGTCGCGTGCAAATCGGTGGAATGCATGCGGCCTTCGACGGCTTTCATGCCGTATTCGTCGGTCGCTCCGTACGAGAAGCCCTTCTTCACGCCGGCGCCGGCGAGCCACATGGGGTAGCCGGTGATGTTGTGGTCGCGGCCGTCGGGGCCTTGAGCGGTCGGGTGGCGGCCGAATTCGCTGCCGAACAGCACCAGCGTTTCGTCGAGCAGCCCGCGGCGCTCCAGATCATCAAGAAGAGCTGCGGTTGGTTGATCGACGGATTGGCAGCGATCGATCAAACCTTTGTGCAAGTTATTGTGATGGTCCCAACCCGGCTGGCA
>JBGQCZ010000571.1:0-4172 GCA_041495645.1 Gemmataceae bacterium
CAGCGCCTTGAGAGCGCATTGGCCGATATCAATGCCCCAAACGCCTTGTTGCGTGGCCATAATTGAATTATCCCTTTGCGATCATGAACCAAGCCGAGCCAAATTGAGTTGGTCCTGGCCGCCGATTGACGTCCGCGTCAAAACCCGCACTAACGTAACATGTTCCGATTGGCACTGTCAACAATCCAGAATAGCAGGTTTTGTCGCGGCAAGTCGAGTTAACCTGCCAACTCCCTGCGACCGGTTAATCCAATTTTGGATGTCTATGAGAGTTAACGCGCTCGTACAGTGCGCCGTTGGCGCGAAGTGCCGGATTTGGATGAACGCGAAAGGCGATCAGAATTGCGCGGCTTTTTCCGATCTTAGCGCAGGCTCTACCAAATTGAATGGCGCCGTGCAGCAGGAAATCCAGTCGCGTCAATGCAATTGCAGCGTAACTAGTTGTCCTGAAAGTATTTATGTCCGCAATGTTGAATGGACTAGTTCGGGTCGTTCAGCCTTCGTTCAAATGGGCCCGCAAGTAACGGACATAACGACACTAAAGCAACAATTCCCAATGCGAGCTGCGGGCGTCGCAAAACCATTGCCATGGCGTGGGCGAGTCCTTGCCGGTTCTTTACCGCTCGCAAATACGTGTTGTCCCATCGACAGCCCAGTTCGGGGCACCAGGCCTCACACGCGCTTGCGGCAAGCGGCGCCAGCGCTCGAGCCGACGCCAAAGCGGCAGCCATTCCTTCACCCGTGAACGGCTCGACGTATCCGGCCGCATCGCCAACCACAAATAATCGGTCGGCCCAATGCCGCTTCAGCGAGCGTGTAAGAGACGGCGTCCCGCGCCAGGACGCATGAGCAAGCCTCGCGGGCAACGATACACCTGCCTCCTTCAACACGGTGATGGCTGCGCTTCCGGGCCCTTCGGCATGGCGTATGGCCGACAGATCCAATGCGGCAGCGCAACACATACGGTTGTCTTCGAGGCGAACAAGTCCGATATAACCTGCTCGACCGCACGCCAAGTCGATGGTGCCGGGCTGGAGATCTCCGGAGTCCGCTTCAAATACGCAACCAGCTCCGATGCGCGAGAATTCTCGAATCCGGACCCCGATGCCCGGCTCCTGGGCCGCGAGTTGACCTCCCAGTCCATCCGCCGCGACAACGATTCGGGCCGACGTCGGAGCCAGCTGCCCCAAATGCTGGAGTGCAATCTCGCGGAAGTCGGGGCGGCTCGTTTGGAGCCGGGCCGAGGTTTCCGGCAGGAACTGAACGCCTGCGGCGATCGCTGCCTCGATGAGGCCGGCGTCGAATGCCTCGCGCGACAGCGCGACGCCGCCGGTCATGGGAACGCGGGCGTGAACGCCGCGAACCGAGAATCTAACGTCTGTTAGAGGAATTGCACCGAGACGCTTGGTCAGGTCGCCAAGACCGAGATGAGTCAACGTGTTCAGACCCGGTTGCAGCAAACAGCAGCCGCAGACCTTCCAACGCGGAAACGCTGCCCGATCGACCAGCAACACGCGAATGCCGAGGCGAGCCAATTCGCGGGCCGTTACCGAGCCAGCCGGTCCGGCGCCGACTACCAGCGCGCCCCAACATTCTTTTGCCGCGTCCGTGAGCGACAAGGTCGCGGCCACTGTCATGCGGCCATTCTCCGGGGCGATTCAGCCTTCGGAGCGGGGAATTCTATTTGAATGACATTCCGCGGGGCGACCTTACTCAACGGGCCTATGGGAATGAACGGATACCCCGCGACCTGTTCCTGATACCTTCGATATGGCTCGCCGATGTAATACAGGAGCCTTCGATCTTTGAGTTGGCTGCCGACAAAGATGTAGACCGTCCACACCGCCGTGAGGATCGCTCGATCGAGCGTCATGGCTGGCGTTAGCCAAATCAAGCCAAGAAAACTGAGATAAACCGGGTGGCGCAACAATCGATAGGCGCCGCGCGGCTCGAACTTCCGCGGCGGGGGTCTTCGGCCTCGCAGCCAGGCCAGCCACGGCGTCCAGCCGGTTTGGTAGCCAAGGCCGGTCAAGCTCAAGTTGTAGAAGAGCGCCGGCCAGCAAGCCAAAAACGCTCCGCGGATGAGCAAGCCGGCGGCGCCGTGCAATCGCCACACTGCCGGGTCACGCGACTGCCAAAGTTCGATCGTCGTTAGAAGACAAAGGCAGGTGACGACGCAAAACAAGCAGCCGTAGAACGCCGAAGGGACCCACCGCTCCAAGCGTCTTCGTGTCGCCGGCAGCAGCAGCCAACTGTGTGGCACGACGAATTGAAGCGCCAGCAAGGCATCCCAGGCGTACCACGGCAGCGGTGTTGCCGCCGCCCATGCCGACAACAACCCGTGGCTGCTGCCGTGCAAAAAGAGAAATAGCCGGTACACCGTGCAGGCGAACAACAGGTGCGTGCCGATTCCAACGAGGATGCCGATTCCTCGCACCATTTCAGACCCCTTCGCGGCATTCGCCGGCCGGCTTGCGAGCCACGAAGCAGCCGTATTTCATCGCGCCGTTGAGGAACGCTTGCCGAATCGTTTCAAAGTGATTCGCGAATTGGGACATGTCGCGGCCGACCAGCCTAGCCAGCCTCCGTACGCCGGTTTTCTGGATTCGCCGAGCACAGATTTCCCAAGTGCGCACCACGCGATGCGTCCAGTCGTGGCAGGCCGTCATGGTCAGGCCGGCATCTTCGAGCCAGCCGACGTAATCGCTTGTCGACCCCAACGACGGACACAAGAAGTTTTCGCACACGGCGCGAACATCGCGCGCCACTTCCGAGGTATGCGGTCGATCGGCCGCGAGCCAGGCACAGATTGCGACTCGCCCGCCGGGCTTCAGCCATTCGGCCGAGCGGCGGAAGAACGCCGGCTTATCGAATAGATGTTCCGTGCATTCGATGCTCCACAGCACGTCGAACGATTCCGCCGGAAAGCTGACCTGCTCGGCGTCGCGGCACTCGAAGCGAACGCGCGAGCGAACCCGCTGCGACCACGCCGAGAGCGTGGCCCACAATCGTTGCACGGGACTGAGCGTCAAGCCATGAACGCGGCAATTCAACCGTCGCGCCAAATGAATTGAAGAGCCGCCCATGCCACAGCCGACGTCGAGCACCGAGGCGCCGGATTCGATCTCGGCTTCCGTTGCCAGTTGTTCCGTCAGCCTTCGCTGGGCCCGATTCGGCGATTCATCGCCGTCCCACAAACCGTGGTGGATGTGCGGGCCCCAAAGGAGCCGATAGAAGGGCGTGGCCAAATCATAATGCCGGCGGATCGCCCGGCTCGTTACTCCTTCAACGATCGCGGATTCCATTCGCGTCCCTTTCTTGGGTACTGACCGGACATCCTCATTCGCAAGCGAATGTTCCGGCCAGGTTCATGCGCGCGGCGGTCAATGCGGGAAACACCCCGGCCAAGGCCGCGCAGCCCGGAGCCGTAAGACCGACAATCAGCGCTTCCCGCCAAGGAAACTGCATGGGAAAAACAAATCCCGTTTCGGCCAAGAGTACGACTTTCACCGTGAACCATTCCAGCGGAATGCCAAGCAGCAAACCAACGGCGGTCCCTAACACTCCAATCAAGAAAGCTTCGGCGAGAACGACACGAATCATCTGAAACTGCGTGCAGCCAAGTCCTCGCAACAGTCCCAGTTCACCTGAACGTTGCAGGACCGAGATCGCCATCGTCGCGGCGACACCCAGGATCGATATGAGCGCGACCAGCGCCTGCTGCGCCACCGCAACTCCATACAGCCGGTGAATCATGCCCAGTGTATGACTGCGCATCTCTTCGTGCGTCACGACGCACATCGATTCCGAGGCGGTCGTCGATGACTGTATACACTCTTGGCGTGCCCGTTCGATGTCCACACCCGCTGGGACCGTAACACTAAACACGTCCGCCAGGCCGGCATTGAATGCCCGCGAGTGGCGGCTGCGGTCCAGCAATACCGTGCCTTGCATGCACGAGTAGTCGGCCACAGCGCCCAAAATGCGAAACGACTTTGGCCCTTCCGCGCTGGGAAGGCTCAAGGTATCGCCGGGTTTCAAACCATGCAAGGCCGCAAAATTTCGCGACACGAGCGCCGCGTCCGGCTCCTCGCTTAGCTGCTGGTACAAGGCTCGATCCGGCAAATTGGGAAAGCGCTCCTCGATCGCGGATCGGTAGGATGGAGCATCGA
>JBGQCZ010000572.1:0-4161 GCA_041495645.1 Gemmataceae bacterium
AGTCGGCGTAGCCCCCCCCAAAGAATGTCCCACCGCGGCGACCGGGCGCCCCACACCACCGCGCCTGGGAGTGCGGCGCCCTGTCGCCGCTTTAAGACTTTCTTTGGTCACTTGGTCGTTGGTTTGAACGTAATAGATCGCAGATCCATGACAGCCGCCGCGGCTTTCTTAAGCGGCTTCACCGTCAAGGTGTATCGGCCAGGCTTCTCCAGCGTCACGGTGCCGATTGTCCTCGCCTTGAAGTTCTGAAAGTGCCCGGTGTCCTCTACCGCAAACTTCAACTTCTGTTCGCCGACCGCAACCTCCACTTCGCTGCCGCCCTGCCCTTGCCCGCAACCTTGCAATATCTCCACTTCGAACTTGCCGGGCTTGGTCACGGTGAATTCCCACGACGCCCAATCGTCGGCCCGCACCCAATAGCCGAGCGTATTCTTGTGCGGCAGCGGTTCGAAGCGCAGCATCACGCCGTGCACTTCGGCGGTGCGCGAATGAAGGAGAATGCTGCCGTCGGTCGCTTGCGGGTTCGGCACGAACTTCGGATTCGGCTCCATCATCTTCGCGCCGATTTCCTTGCGCCACCCATGTAGCACGTTGGCCAAATACCAAGCGGTAACCTCATTGCTTTCGATTAGGTTATTCGTCTCGCCCGGGTCTTCGCGCAGGTCGAACATTTCGCGCCGACCGTTTTCAAGGAATTCGATCAGTTTGTAATTGCCGTGCCTCACCGCCGAGCCGGGCTTGCCCCCTTGGTTGCTATAGTGCGGATAGTGCCAAAAAAGCGCGTTGCGCGGGAGCGGAAGCGATTCGCCCTTCAACGCGGGCACAATGCTGACGCCGTCGAACTCCGCCTCGCTCTTCACTCCGCAAGCTTCAAGAATCGTCGGCATGAAGTCGATGCTGCAAACCGGTTCGGTACTTATCGAGCCGGCTTTGGTGACGCCCGCCCAACGAACGATCAATGGAACGCGAATCCCGCCTTCGTACAGGTAGCCTTTGCCTTCGCGCAGCGGGGAATTGATGGTGGCGGGCGTGTCCGGCCCTTCGATCACGCACAGCCCGCCGTTGTCGGACGTGAAAATCACCAGCGTGCGCTCGGCCAGCTTCAGGTCATCGAGTTTCTTCAACATGCGGCCCACGCCCTCGTCGAGGCTTTCGAGCACCGCCGCGTAGATTGGGTTGCCTTGCTCACCCGGCTTGCCCTTCTGGTACTTCGCGACCAGTTCGGGCCTGGCCTTGAGCGGAATGTGCGGCGCGTGATGCGCCAGATACAGAAAGAACGGCTTGTCGCGATTGGCTTCGATGAATTTCTCGGCTTCGGTCGTGAGCCGGTCGGTCAAGTCCTCACGTGCCGGCACCGGTTCGAGTGCCTTTTCTCCGCCGACATTCGAATCGAAGCCGCGCTCCTCGGGCAGCGATCCCTTCCCGCCCAAATGCCACTTGCCAATGTGCCCGGTGACATAACCGGCCGCCTTGAGCGCTTGCGGGAGCGTGACTTCGCTCGCCGGCAACTGCTGCGCGATGACCGGCCGCAACAATTTTTGATCCGGCCGATCTGCCCGCCCCGGCAGCCAATCGGTAAGGTTCAACCGCGCCGGATACTTCCCGGTCATGATCGAAGCCCGCGTCGGCGAACACACCGGGCAGGCCGCATAGCCATTCGTGAACCGCATCCCGCTCGCCGCGAACCGGTCGAGATTCGGAGTCCTGTGATATTTGCTGCCATAGCAGCCCAGATCGGCCCAGCCGAGATCGTCCGCGAGGATGAAGACGACGTTGAGCTTTTCAGCGGCGGGGAGACGGGCGGCGAGGAACAAGGACAGTGCGAGGGCCAGCAAAGTGTTTTTCATCGATGCAACCCATGGCTGAAAAAGGGGACATTCTGCTTTTTCGCCTACCTAACGCTCGACCACAATTCAAGCACTGGCAGGCGAAAAAGCTGAATGTCCCCTTTTTCAGCCCAGTCATTTCGACTTCTCAAGTTCGCGATTCACCGCTTCCTGCACTTGGGCGCGAATCTTGGCCCACTGTTCTTGCGTGCGATTCGGATTCCGATCAACCTTAACATCAAGCATTTGAGCCATCTGCATCGCGACGAAATCCCGAACTTCGATTCTCCGATACGGAAAATCCGAAAACCACTTGTCTCTGTCATTGACCTCAATTTCGCGCACAGTCGAATCCCCAAGGAAACTCGCCAGAAGGCGGAGTCTGTCATTCCAGTGACGTTTCTCTTCGAATGGGATCAAGTCGAGCAACAGGCGAGTTCGAAATCCAACCACGGATCGCTTAATCACCTTCGCGAGCGCGGGCCAGACAGCGGGATTGTCGCTTTCGATTGCCAGCAAGATCACTAATCCCTCAATACAACTTGAATACGGGCCCTTTATGTCGCTTGGCAGGCTCTCGATTGTGTCGAGAAGCAGCGAATCAAACAGCTTCATGTCCAAGAATCTGATTTCCTCCAAGGCAGACAATCGGTGCTTGAGGCCAGGTACCTTCGCAGCGTAAGTAAACAGGTCAAGCTTTTCACCGATGCGCAGGTTGCTCCTGCTGACGGCTGCGGCGACCTCCTTACTGTTCATTCTTGGGAACTTGTCGAGGATCTTTTTGTAAATCGATTCAAGGCGCCTCGGATACTTAGCTTGAATCACGAACAAGATGTGTTCGCGAACGGCGGCCTCAGCCTGTTCGCAATCACCCGGGAATACACTGGTCAGCAAGTAGGTTTCTTCACCCAGCTTCCGCGCTTCTTCCCACCATTTTTGAATCGCCGCCTTGTCGACGCGATAGCCCACTTGGCGCCGCACCCAGTCCCGTTCCACCTGATCGGCTGCCAACCCTTGCAACAGATCGCTGATAACGTCTCCGACTCGAAGATGCCAGGACCCGAAGTTGTTGAACCCTCCCATCATGGCTCGCGTCAAGCGATCATCGTCTAAGTGATCAATCAGAGCCGGCACAGCTTCAAATCCGGTAGCGGCGATTCGAAAATACCGTTCATCCGGTTTGAAGAACTGAAGCACTCCACCGGTTTTACCTTCATAGTCCACTAAGTCATCAACGAGCGCTTCGACGCTGCCGCGCTTCGCCTTGCTTGGCACGAGCGCCAGCTCAAGCGAGCGTAGCAATCGCCGGTTTCCCTCAGTGTCAAGATCCTTGCTCAGAACCAGCATCTGTCGCAAGTGCTTTGCTATCGGCGCGCGGTCGATCTTCGGCTCAATGACTTTAGCTTCCCAGTAGTACCAAGCGTTTTCAATCAAAGCCGTCTTTGGGGCGCGCCGCGCCTCTTTTTGGCTGCGTTCGAACAAGTATCGCGCTAACTTGCTCCAGCCTTGCGACTGACATTGAATCGCAAGAAATAGGTCATCGTTTTCACTTTGTGTAATGTCCTTCACCGAGTCCGTATCGGGAGATAAGTCTTTGACATCCGAGTCGTCGTCGGGCGATAATTGATCAAGGCCGTAAAGGAGAATTGGGGACTCGATCCAGTTTCCCGGCTTCACCTGGAATGCCAACTTCTGGTTTTTTAACGTCCTCTTTCCCACAGATCCATTTGAATGCGTTTCGTACCGTACCAGTTTCGCGTCCTTGAGCGGCAGCGGAAGGCCGAGTTCCTTGTATTGCTTCAGCAATTCATCCAGCGATGGCAGCGGCTCGGCGGCGGTTGCCGCGAGACTCGTTCCGAGCCAGATTATTCCAATCAGTGCAAGACCAATTCGCTTTGCCATGATCACCCGGCGACTGAACGACACCTGCGTCATTCTGACCTTCGGCTGTTACGAATACAACTGGGAATGACGTTAATCGTTTGAATTCGTGAAGTGCCGATTATCAAACACATAATACACCGGTTCGCTGTGGCGGCTTTTCCTCATAGTCGCGGCGGTGACGCGGGCGCGGCTGTAGGGTTTGGCGGCGTTGCCGCATCCTTGCTTGTTCACCACGCCGACGCGGACGAAGCCCGCTCGCTCGAAGAAGGGGTTCGCTCGTCCCATCGCGGAAAGAGTTTCGATCCACGGGACCGGGCAAGTTTCGCAGGCCCGGCGGACGAAGGCGGCGGCGATGCCGGCGCCGCGATAGGTCGGGTGCAGTACCACGCGGGCCAGCAGCCAGAGTTGCTCGTTCAACGCCGCCAGGGCCGTTTCCGAACGCGGATTGCTG
>JBGQCZ010000573.1:0-4152 GCA_041495645.1 Gemmataceae bacterium
CGACCGCCTGCTCGGCTTTGTTCGCAAGCTCGCGGCAGTCCATAATTCGCTCAAGGCTCACGTTCTGCATCATCGCCTCGTGCTCGATCGCAGCCTCGGCAACTACGACAAGGACCTGTTTGTTGAGTACCTGAAACTCCCGCGTCAGCAGCACTACATGTCCAAATCGCTGCTCGAAGCGGAGCGCTCGCGGCAATTCCCAGCCGATTTGAATGCCAACTACACCGGCTTCACGCTACTGCCGATCGTCGGCGTCGATGAGCCGCTCGTCCGCGACTATCTGAAGAACTTCTTCCTAAACGCCGACGGCACCAAGGAATACGAGCCGTGGGTCAACGACGTGTATTTGAAGCACCTCTACGCCGAGACCAACATCGAGCACGGCAAGGGCGATTCGGAAACCTGGGCTTCGCAGCTTCCGCCGGAACTGTTCCGCCAACTCAAGGACCGCGTCGATATCGACTTCGCCCACGCCAACAAAACCACGTTCGCAGCCGACGAATCGGTATCGCTTGATCTGTTCGTTAAGAACGTGCCGACGCTGATCGTGAAGGTCTTCGAGATCAACACGCTGAACTACTACCGCACCCACAAGCGCGAAGTGGACACCGACATCAACCTCGACGGGCTCGTCGCCAATGCCGAGCAAACCGTTACTTACACCGAACCGCCGCTGCGGCGCATGGCCCGCAATTTCGAGTTTCCGCAACTCACCAAGCCGGGTGTGTATGTGGTCGATTTCATCGGCGGCGGCAAGAGCAGCCGGGCCTTGGTTCGCAAGGGCAGATATCGCCCCGTGGTCACCACCAGCACCGCCGGTCAACGAATCGTCGTCGTGGACGATGCCAATCGACCCGTCAAAGACGTGGCCGTGTGGCTCAACGGGCAGGAGTTCAAGGCTGATGAAACCGGCGCGATCCTCGTTCCGTTCAGCACCAGCCCCGGCCAGCATCCCATCGTGCTGCACAAGGGCGACTTCGCCTGTCTCGATCACTTGAATCATCAGGCCGAGAATTATCATCTCACGGCGGGCATTCACGTCGATCGCGAATCGCTCATTACTCAGCGCATCGCGTCCGTCTTGATTCGCCCGAGCGTGAGCCTCAACGGCATTCCGGTTTCCGTGAAGTTGTTGGAAGAAGTCCGCGTGCGCATCACCGCCGTCGATCACGACGGCATCGCCACTTCCACCGAAGTTCCGAACTTTAAGTTGTTCGAGGATCGTGAATCGGTCCACGAGTTCCGCGTACCGGCCCGGTTGGCCTCGCTGCAAATCGCGCTCATGGCCAAAGTCAAGAGCCTAAGTCAGAACAAGCAGATCGACTTGGCGGCGTCGGATGGCATTTCGCTGAACGCCATCGCCAAGACCGACAAGATCGAGGACTTGCATCTGGCCAAGTTCGGCCCGGAAAACGTGCTGGAACTTCTTGGCCGCAGCGGCGAGCCGAAGCCGGATCGCCCGGTGCAATTGGCATTCAAGCACCGCGAATTCCGCGAATTGGTGCGGGCCACACTCAAAACCGACGCGCAAGGCCGCGTGCACCTCGGACCACTGGCCGACATCACCAGCGTGAGCGCCACCGGCCCCGAAGGCACCGGCCATACCTGGAATCTGCCCGGCGCTCAGCACACCTATCGCCAATTGATGCACGCCAAGGCCGGCGACTTGATTTACTTGCCATATCTCGGCAAAGCGCAAGCGCCGGAGCGCGAGGAATTGGCCCTCTTCGAGATTCGCGGATCGACGATTCGTGACGACAAGTTCGAATCGCTCGCCATCAATGAAGGCATGATCGAAATCAAAGGCTTGGCTCCGGGCGACTACGACCTGTGGCTCAAGAAGTCGGGCGAGCGGATTCGCATTCGCGTGATCGACGGCTCGGTGTTCGCCGGCCACGTGCTCGGCAAGTTGCGGCACATGCAATTGGCCGGCCTGAAACCGGTGCAAATCACCGGCATCACCGCCGACGACAACATGATTGTGATTAGCCTGCGCGATGCCTCGCCGTTTACTCGCGTTCACGTCTATGCGACGCGCTACCAACCCGCCTTCGCGGCTCATCGCGATTTCAGCCGCGTGCGCGACGCCGAACTGCAAGGCATGTTCCCCGCCCACGCCGAATCGACTTATCTCTCCGGCCGCAACATCGGCGACGAGTACCGCTACGTGCTCGACCGCAAGCTGCAAAAGAAGTACCCGGGCAACCTGCTCGACCGGCCGGCGATGCTGCTCAATCCGTGGGTGGTGCGCTCGACCGAAACCGGTGAGCAATTGGCGCACGGTGGCGATGAGTTCGCGCCCAAGGGCGAGCCGGCGCCGTCGGCTCCCGTCGCCGATCTGCTCGACCAGCTAAAACGCTTGGAGTCGCGCCAAGATGACTCCGGCTTCGCGAATCTCGATTTCCTCGCCGATGCTTCCGGCGTCGTGCCCAATCTGATTCCCGACAAGGACGGCATCGTCAAGGTATCGCGCAAGGAACTTGGCGCGCATGCGATGATTCACGTGGTGGCGGTCGATCCGCTCAACACCACCTCGAAGTCCGCATCGCTGCCCGAACAGGCGGCCAAGTTTGTCGATCTGCGCTTGCAAACGGCGCTCGATCCGCAATCGCACTTCACTCAGCAGAAGCAGGTCAGCGTGCTGCAACCCGGCCAGTCGTTCGTGCTGGCCGACGCGGCCGGCAGCCGCTTCGAAGTGTACGACAGCCTGCCCAAGGTCTATTCGCTCTTCGCCACGCTTTCCAAGGACCCGAAGCTGGCCGAGTTTGCCTTCATCCTGACTTGGCCGACGCTGAAAATGGAAGAAAAGCGCGTGCTCTACTCGAAGTACGCCTGCCACGAATTGAATTTCTTCCTCGCCAAGAAGGATCGTACGTTCTTTGAAACCGCCGTGCGGCCGTTCCTGGCGAACAAGAAGGACAAGACCTTCCTGGATCGCTGGCTGCTCGAAGACAACCTGAGCGAATATTTGCAGCCGTGGCAATACGCCCGCCTGAACTCGGTCGAACGCATTCTGCTGGCTCAACGAATCGCGGGCGAATCGTCCAAGACCGCCCGGCACCTCAATGACCTGCTGCGCCTGATACCGCCGAACAGCGACCGCATCAGCATGCTGTTCGAAACGGCGGTCAAGGGTAGCGCATTGTCGGCTGACGATTCATTGGGCTTGGAGAAAGCAAAGGCTGCTCAGGAAAACCCCAGAGCACTGACCTATGACCCGCGGTCTCCGGCGAAACTGGCGAGCCCGGCGCCTGATTCCGCGGCGGGGATTGCCGGAGGACCGATGGGTGGCGGGATGGGTGGCCTTGGCGCAATGCCAAAGCCGGGCGCAAAAAATAGCGAGGATGCCGATAAGGCTCGCGATATGCCCGGCGAGGGTGGACGGCGGCAAGGAAAGGGCGCGGGCAAGGATCAGGCGAAGGCGATGGATGAACTTCGCAAGGAAGACAAGGCCGCCGGTGTGTATTTCGAAGACGCCCGCTTCGGGAAAGCCAAGCTGCCGCCGCAACTGTATCGAAAGCTGGACCCGACTCAGGAACTGGCCGAGAACAATTACTACAACCTGCTGATCACGCAGCAGACGGCGGACCTGATTCCGGTCAGCGAGTTCTGGCTCGATTACGCCCGGCACGGCGGCAATGGGCCGTTCCTGTCGCGCAATCTCGCCGACGCCTCGCGCAACTTCACCGAGATGATGTTTGCCATGTCCGTCCTCGATCTGCCGTTCTCAGGCGCCAAGCTCGAAGCCAAGTTCGACGGCGGCAAGATGACTCTTGTCCCCGCCACCACGCTGTTGGCCTTCCACGAGGAAGTCCGCGCCGTGGGTGCTCCCGCTGGGAATGTTCAGATTCTGGTGAGCCAAAACTTCTACCGCAACGGCGACCGTTACCGCGAGGAAAACGGCGAACGCTACGACAAGTTCGTCACCAACGAGTTCATCGTCCACACGGTATACGGCTGCCAGTTGGTCGTGACCAATCCTTCGCCATCGCGGCAGAAGCTGTCGGTGTTGATCCAGACGCCCGTCGGCTCGATCCCGGTCGCCAACGGCCAGCCGACCAAGACCGTGCAGCTCGACCTGGAGCCGTACCGCACGCAAACCATCGACTACCTGTTCTACTTCCCCCAACCCGGTCGCTACGTTCACTTCCC
>JBGQCZ010000574.1:0-4145 GCA_041495645.1 Gemmataceae bacterium
CCCGGCGAACTGCTTCGCCGGGTTCGAGCACCGCTTCCCGGTCACGTCGTGCCGATCCTCAATCGGCTCATGGATGAGGGCGATCAGCCGCCGAGTATTGAAGCGTTTCGGCAAGACCTCGACGCCACGCGCGCCTGGCCACGCCAGGTTGCCTTCCCGCAAAAGGCCGCGTATCTGAGCGTGCTGTCGATCCTGCTTTCCGTCGGTTTGGCATTCATGTTCGCCCAGCAATACCTGCTTCAATACGTGGCGCGGATGGACCCCGCGAACGTCAGTAAATTGGCGGATTACGTCAAGGTGATCGCCCGGGTGCAGGAGGAAGGCCCGCAGACGAAGTTGCGCCTGGTGGGCACGGCCCTATCCATGCCGGTGATTTTTTGGCCGCTGGCCTGGACGATGTGGGCCTTTTTCTTTCGCGGCGGGCTGTCGTTGCGGATGATGGGCCTGCGGCTGGTGCGCCGCGACGGCCGGCCCGCCTCGCGGTTCCAGTGCGCGTTTCGCACCATGATCGTTTGGATGCCGATCACGCTGTTGTTGCTGTTCACGAATTTCCTCGGTATCGAATTCACGGAACACGCCGACTATTCACTCACGGTGTGGTGCTGCGCGATCGGCGTGCTGGTCGCATACGTCTACATGTCGCTGCTCAATCCCGCCCGCGCGTTGCACGACTGGCTCGCCGGAACCTGGGTCGTGCCGGAGTGATGGCGGTCGCACGGCGGATTCTCGGCCAATAGAGTAGAATTCAGGACATGTTGAGTCCGCAAGGACTATTGATGACGCCTTGACCAGGAGAAGGCAAATGGCCGAAAACACCATCACCGAGAAGATCGAGCCCAGGGAGCGACAGGAACCTGAGATCGAAACTAAATTCAAACGTCTTCGGGATGAATGGAAGCGGGAAACACTCTATCTGTCAAATATCAAGCAGAAGATTCTGCATCCGGCGTACCAGAAAATTATCGGCATGGGCAAACCAGTCGTTCCCCTTATTTTGATGGACCTCAAGCAAGACCACGCCGACTGGTCTTGGGCTCTTTCAGTAATTACCGACGAAAACCCCATTCAAGAATCAGACGCTGGAAAAACCGACAAGATGGCCGAGGCTTGGTTGAATTGGGGTAGAAAGCAAGGGCTTTTGCATGAATGAACAAGAGGCTGAAACGATCAAATCGCAGATCGAGCAACATTTCCCAAATCTGGTGGCCGATGTTGGTTTTGAAATCACGAGCCCGGAGTCCAGGAGCTACAACTGCATCGCTTGGGCGGTAAGCGGTAAACGACACGACTGGAAAATGGGACCCGACAGGAATGCCAAAGCCTGGGTACCATTGGCCAGTAAATCCTTCTACCGGCGAAACTTTGTCGTCTATCATTGTTGCCTTTGGAACCGAGGGCTACCAGGTCTGTGATGACTCGTCGTTTGAAAAAGGATTTGAAAAAATCGCCGTATATGTCGATGACGACGGGGACTGGACGCACACGGCACGACAGTTGACCGAGACCATGCAATGGACAAGTAAACTTGGCGATGGCGTGGACGTTCGGCACTCAACCTTGGAAGGGATTTCCGGCGAGCTTTATGGGTATCCGCGACGATTCATGAAGCGTGCAGTCGGTCTGCCGGGCGATAAACGTGGTTCAATCTCATCTGTTCGTAAGGTGCTTCGATCAATTCTCACGTACCTTGTTCGCCGCCGCCGTCCTTAGTTGCGCGGGTGCGGTCTACGGCAGTTTGTGGACGCTTCGCGCCAATCGATCAATAAACTGATTCCAACTCCGGCTCAGCTTTACTCCGGCACTGGCAGCATGAGCGACGCGGTCTTTCAACGCTGTATCTATCCGCATTGCGGCGCGACTTTGCCCGTCGAGGATACTTCGTTCGCATGCCCGAAGTGCGGCGGGTTGCTCGACATCGCCTACGATTGGAACCGGCTGAGTCCGCCCAAATCGCTTCGCGAGTTCGAAGCCAAATGGGCGAAGCGCACCGATCCGCTCAGTTTCAGCGGCGTGTGGCGATTTCACGAATTGCTGCCGTTCTCGCCGCCCGAGCGCGTGCTGACCATCGGCGAAGGTCAAACGATTTTGCAAAAGGCCGACGCCGTCGCCGCGTTCGCCGGCATGCAAGCGGGCCGGTTGTTTCTGCAATACGAGGGAATGAACCCGAGCGGCAGTTTCAAAGACAACGGCATGACAGCGGCGTTCACGCATGCGCGGCTTGTCGGCGCTCGACGTGCCGCTTGTGCCAGCACCGGAAACACCAGCGCTTCGCTGGCCGTCTTTTGCTCGGCCACGGGCCTGATGCGGGCCATCATTTTCATCGGCAGCGGCAAGATTTCCTATGGGAAACTGGCCCAGGCGCTCGACCACGGAGCGCTCACGATTCAAATCGCGGGCGACTTCGACGACGCCATGAAGCGCGTCCGCGAGGTGGCCGGCAAACTCGGCATCTATCTCGTCAACAGCATCAACCCCTTCCGGCTGGAAGGGCAAAAGACGATCATGTACCGTGTGCTGGAAGCCATGCATTGGGAGGCGCCGGATTGGATCGTAGTGCCGGGCGGAAATCTCGGCAACGTCAGCAGCTTCGGCAAGGCCTTTGCCGAACTTCGCGAACTCGGGCTGATCGAACGCGGGCCGCGGCTGGCGGTCATCAATGCGTCGGGGGCGAATACGTTTTACCAGTTGTTTGAGCGATTCGGCGTGCGCTGGAATGCCGGCAAGCCGGATCCGAAGAAGGTCGAGGGCTATTATCGCTCGCTGGAAATGGAGAATATCCGGGCCGCGACGTTGGCGAGCGCCATCGAGATCAATCATCCGGTGAACCTGCCGAAAGCGCTGCGAGCGCTCGACGGTTGCGGCGGAGTGGTTCGCGAGGTCACCGATCAGGAGATGCTCGACGCCAAGGCCAAAGTCGGGGCAGGGGGGTTGGGCTGCGAGCCGGCCTCGGCCGCAAGCGTGGCCGGGGTCAAGCGGTTGCGGCAGGAAGGAGTCATCGATGCAGGCGAACGCGTTGTTTGTATTCTGACAGGGCACCAATTGAAAGACCCAACGGCGACCGTCGCGTATCACAGTTCGGATCAGAAAACATTCGACGAAGTGCTGGGCAAGCGCGGAGTGCACCGGGCCAGCTTCGCCAATCGGGCCGTGCAAGTGCCGAACGCGCTTGAGGACATTATGAAGGCGATTGAACTTTACGCGTAATGCGGACACTCTTGTCCGCGCCAGATGCGGATAAGAGCGTCCGCGTTACGAGTTGCCAGGAGACTCTCCATGAAAACCGCGATTGGCATCAATGGCGCCTGCGGGCGCATGGGCCAGCGCCTCGTCGCGATGGCGATGGAAGACTCGCAACTGACCGTTGCGGCTGCGATTGATGCGGCAGGAAATTCCAATCTTGGCCGGGATGCCGGCGACCTGGCCGGTGTTGGACCGGTCGGTGCGAAAATTGCCGCCGAATTGTCGCTCGACACGCGACTGGATGTGCTCATCGATTTCTCAACGCCGGAAGGCACGATGGCCGTTCTCAAGACATGCATTGCGCGGCGAATACCTTTGGTGGTTGCCACGACGGGCCACACTCCCGCGCAAAAACGCGAGATCGAGTCCGCCGCTCACCAGACTGCCGTCCTGCTCGCCCCGAACATGAGCTTGGTTGTCAATGTCCTGTTCAAACTGACGCACTTGGCCGCCCAGTTGCTTAAAGATCACGGTTACGACGTCGAGATCATCGAACGCCATCATCGCTTCAAGAAGGATTCGCCGAGCGGAACCGCGCTGCACTTCGCGAAGATCGTGCAGGACGTTCAAGGACAAACGCTGATGCGGCACGGACGCGAAGGGATCGTGGGCGAGCGGTCGGGCCACGAGATTGGGCTGCATGCGGTGCGGGCAGGTGACAACGTCGGCGAGCACACGATCATTTTCAGCACCATCGGCGAGACGATGGAACTGGTTCACAAAAGCCACAGCCGCGACGCCTATGCCCGCGGGGCATTGCAGGCCGCCAAGTTCCTCGCCGGACGCCCACCCGGCCGCTACTCGATGAACGACGTTCTGGGGCTGTGAAATCAGACATGGACGCGCACACGCTCGATTTGCTGGAATTCGACAAAGTCCGGGCCTTGCTCGGCGGCTTCGCGGTC
>JBGQCZ010000575.1:0-4143 GCA_041495645.1 Gemmataceae bacterium
AACGGCGAGGACTACCGCGACCGCCAAACCGATGCCCACGTTGGCGGTCGCATAGTGTCCTAAGAATGCGTCGCGCATGCCCTCGACAATGTGGCGCAGGGGGTTCAGGCTCGAGAGGAAGTTCAGCCACGGCGGCGCTAAGGACATCGGCAACAAGATGCCGGACAGCAGCAACAGCGGTAGCGCCACCATGTTAAGCAATGGTGCGTAGACACCCTCGTTCTTCGTGGCCAGTCCCGCGGTGTACGAAAGCGCCGACGCGCTGATGGCGAGGAGCAATACAAAGCCCAGCCCGATGAGCACGCCAAGCGCCGGCGCGCGCAAACCGAGGACAAGTCCGGCGACTATCAGGATGAGCGATTGCAGCATCAGAATGAGTGCGTCGCGCAACACGCGGCCCAATAGTAAGGCGAGCCGGCTGACCGGCGTGACCCGCATGCGTTCCAATACTCCAATCCGCCACTCGTTAATGATCCCGAAGCCGACGAACAAGCTGCCGAACATGCCCATCTGCACGAGCAGGCCCGGCACATAAAGTTGCCAGGCATCGCCGGCGGGAAAGCCGGGGCCGCCCGCCAGGCCCTTCAGCAACGGCCCGAACAAGATCAAATAAACGATTGGCTGCGAAATGCCAAGCAGCACCCAAATCGGGTTCCGCAACGATTGCCGCGAGTAGCGGCCGAAGATCAGCCAGGTGTCACGCAGCGTTTGCATCAGTAACTCCACAAAACCATTTGTTACGATTTTCCATCATCTTCCCGCAGCGATCGGCCGGTCAGAGTCAGAAAGACATCGTCAAGCGTGGGGCGATGGAGGGCGATGGATGCAAGACCAACGCCCGCGGCATCGAGGGTGCGAAGTAAACCTGGCAAAGCCTGGTCGCCATGTTCGACGGTGAGCCGCACGGTGGCGCCATCGACGGCGGCTTCGCGCACACTGGGAAGCCCAGCCAGCGCTTCCTTCGCCCGCAGAGCATCGCCAGAAACTTGAATGATGATTACATCGCCGGAAACGCGCCGCTTCAGCTCATCGGGCGTGCCCTCGGCGACGATTTTGCCATGGTCAATGACCAGAATGCGGTCGCACAATGCATCCGCTTCGTCCAGGTAATGTGTCGTCAGGAATATGGTCGTGTTGAGTTCGTCGCGCAGTCGGCGGACATGGCCCCACAGATTGCTGCGCGCCTGCGGATCGAGACCCACGGTTGGCTCATCAAGGAACAACAACGGCGGCCGGTGAACCAGTCCCAGCGCGACATCCAGGCTGCGGCGCTGTCCGCCGGACAATGTTTTCACCTGCCGATTTTCAAGGCCGGCAATATCGAATTGAGCAAATAGCTCCTTGACGCGAGTGCGCGCCTCCGCGGTTGCCATGCGATACATCTGGGCCTGAAGCATCAGTTCTTCGCCGGCAGGGCACGCAGGATCGGTGGCGCCGCCTTGAGCCACGTAGCCGATCCGCCGCCGCACGCCATCGGGATCCCCGAGCAGATCGCAACCGGCGACGGTCGCGCTGCCCGCCGTCGGCATCAGCAAGGTCGTGAGCATGCGCAAAGTCGTGGTTTTGCCCGCGCCGTTTGGGCCAAGGAAGCCGACAATCTCGCCGGCGCGAACGCTGAGATCGACGCCGCGCACTGCCTCCACGGCGGCTTTGCGTGTCTTGAATGTCCGCGCCAGGCCGGTTGCGACGATCATGCGAGAGTCCCAATTTGTAGGCGGTGAGCTGCCGCGCTCGGGTCGCTCCCGCTCCCCTCGCGGCTAAACGACAGCAGGATATTGGCTGGCTTCAGATCGCGGTGCAGGATGCTGCGCTGATGCGCGAAATGCATGGCCCGGCAGACCTTCACCAGGACTTGAACCGTTTGTTCCTTGCTGGCGTAATCGGCGATTTCCGGAACGATCACGCGGCGGTTCTTGGCCAACAGGTCGTCGATCCATTGGCGGCAAGCCATGACTGGCGGCGGGTTTCGTGGGTGGCAGAGCGTCCCGAGCGGGGTCGCATCGAGGACGACGGCAGCGCTCATGGCCGCTTGACCTCGTTGGGCAGGAGCGGTCGTTCGCCGGACCAGCGGCGGTTTTCGTCGAGGGCCTGGACGATGTCGTAACCGCCGTCGTCGGGCGGAAGCAATTTTGTGACTTCCAACCACTCGTGGTAGGTCTTGCACGCCTGAATTCGTCGGATGATTTCGTTCTCTGAAAGTGGCGTTGTTGCTGGGGCGGGCGCGACGGTCACGTCGACGGTTTCGCCTTCGGCGAGCGCCAGCGGATGAACGGGGCGAAGCACTCCGCCGCTGTAAACAGCCCGAACCGTTGTGGTCATGTCGAAGCCCTCCACGAATTCAACTCACATCCATTTTATAGCAGGTTTTTGCAACAGCGGTTTGCTGGTGGGAGTTGCCGTCCGATTCGATGCTGGCTTCGCAGCCGGAAAACAACCCGAAGGTGACCAGGGACGCGGCCAGGGCGACGCCGCGGCGCGGGAATCGCCGCGTGCGTTCCCGCAGTCCAGCCAGGACTTCCGAGATGCGATCATCAATTGAAGTTTCGAGACGATGTCGTTACGATGCGGATAAGAAACCCATGCTTGGAGTGCCAGGTCATGTCTGAACCGGTCCGATACAAGTACCTGGAACCGAAGCGCGGTTCGCGCTATCAGCAACTCGCCGTGGGCGGGCGCATTCGCGCCGAAATCCTGTATCGCGAAACCCTCGGCGCTGAGCCGCTCAGTCCCGAGCAGGTCGCCAAAGAGTACAATCTTCCGGTCGAAGCCGTCTTGGAAGCAATTCACTATTGCGAACACAACCGGGAATTGCTGGATGCCGAAAGGGCTCGCGAGCAGGCAACCATCGAGGCGCGCGGATTCGACCATTGGCCGCATGCTCCTCAGACACCTGAGCCGGCTCGATGAACCTCTATCTGGACGACAACAGCGTCAAAGCCGGTCTAGCGAATTTGCTGCGTCGGGCCGGACACCATGTCACCCTGCCTGCCGACCTTGGGCGGGCGGGCGCCTCGGATCCCCGCCACTTAGCCACATGCGCCACTAATGAGCTGGTGCTCTTGACCAGAGACCACGACGATTTTCTGGATCTGCACGATCTCGTTCAAGCAACGCACGGCCGCCATGCCGGGATTCTCGTTGTGCGCGCCGACAACAACCCGGCGCGGGACATGAAGGACCGCGACATTGTCCGTGCGATCGCAAAATTGGAAGCCGCGGGAGTGCCGATTGAAATGAATTCTACATTTTGAACCATTGGCGCTGACCACCCGGGCGGTCGCTTGGCCAGAAAAGTCGCCGCGTGCGTTCCCGCACGCCGACCGGGAGGCCGGCCGTTTGCTGGGCCGTCAATTGAGAGAGACGCGATGCCACTCCCGGCCCCCTCTCCCCCCGCCCCTCTGCGACTTGAAGTATCAGCGATCGAGCGGGGCGGGGGAGAGGGCGGGGTGAGGGGGAAAGAGTGCGGCATGCGGCTGGCCCCCCTCACCCCCATCCCCTCTCCCCCGCATCGAGATTCTGACAAACGTCAAGTCGTTGCAGGCGGGGGAGAGGGGCGTGGAATTTCCGCGCGTGGGGAAGGTGTCCAGTGTCTAGCAGAACTGGTCGCGCACAAGCAAAGCCCCGCCGAGGTGAACTCAGTCAGACTCTGATCTTCACACCGCTTTCCGTCGATTGCTTGCGGCAAAGGAATCGGTGTCAAAAGGAATCGGTGTCACAAACCAAATCGGGGCGCCAATTTCCTATTCTGCGATGGATCGGCGCGCTCCCTGAGCGATTCGCCCACCCGTGCCGGCGGGGAGACGGTTAGAGTTCCGGATTGACCGGTCTTCATTCTTTCGATGCGTCGCGCGGTATCTCGGGCATTTGCGCCACGAACACCGTACAACGTGCTTGCTGAAGAAGTGAATTGATTTGGCGCTGGACCACATCGCTGCCGCTCACGTTGGGGTCGGGCGTGCCGACAATGATGAGATCGTATTCGCCTTGCTGAGCGGCGCCGACCAGGGCCGGTCCCAAATCGCCTTCGAGCTTTCGCGTCCCTACTGCGCGGTCGAGTTGCGCGGCCTGTTCGAGGTCGTGTTGGAGCGCCGGCGTGGTTTCGCCCGCCACCGCGAAATCCAGATGCAATTGTGGGTCGAGCAT
>JBGQCZ010000576.1:0-4137 GCA_041495645.1 Gemmataceae bacterium
ATAGAACGCGGATGACACGGATAGATTCTGGTTTACGTTTCGCGCTCGCTTGAATTACAAGTGAGCGCGAAACGTAAACCAGAATCTATCCGTGTCATCCGCGTTCTATCGTTCGGCTATTGCTTCGCGCAAATCTCTCTGACCATCGCCGCATTCTCGCCCACTTGATCGCCGAATTGCTGGTACATGCCGACGATCATGGCATCGGTCGGTTTGATGTTCTTCAGGGCATCATCAAAGCACTTTCGAACCTCGACCGGCGAATTGATGCGCCGGCCGGCGGCCAGGACCTTGTACGCGAGGCACGGTTTCTTCACTTTTTGAATGACCTTGAACATTCGCGGCGGATCGGCCGGCAGGTAGATCTCTCCGAGCGGGAGATCGGTTCCGAGCAGCTTCTGGTACTCATCGCGCGGGCGGGTCAGGTAATACAGGCAGCACATGTAGTAATCCACGTCCCAGCCTTTTTCCTCGGCCAATTCGATCAAGGCCGGGTTGTGCGCCGATAGCCCGACAAGCACGCCCTGGTCGCGAATGCGCTTCAGGATGTCGGTGAGCACGGTGAGCTTGTTTTGCCGGTGCAGCTTTTCGCCGAGCGCTCCGTGTGGGGCGATGCCGATCGGTTTGCGTTTGGCGGCATCGGCGATGCGGTCGGGATTCTGGTCCCAATCGGGCTTGCCGAGGCAGAGCCAGTTGAACTTGACGCCGGCTTCGCGGACGCGATCGACGTCTTGCAGAGTGCGCTCGGCGAAGCTGTTTTGCCAGGTGTTGACGCCGGCCTGCTCACAGCGTTTGAGCAATTCGACGACGCGGTCGGGTGTGTGCCACGCGGTCATGTGCTGGTTGAACAGCTTGTTGAAGTGCGAATAACCGTAGACCGGATTTCCGCCGGCAATCAGCCGAGTAACCGAATGATCGCCGAGTTTGATGGTGGGCAACGACGTCGTCTTGGCGGCTGGCACATCGGCGGTCGCGGTTACGGTGATGGCGGAAGCGGCCGCGAGCCCGGCGGCCTGGTGGAGGAAATCGCGACGTGTTGAGGATTGCTCAGTCATGAGGGCTCCCGAAGTTCGATTGGTGGATCGGGAGTGCGAGGCTCCTGCCGAGCCGATCTTGCTGGTGCTCGGCAGGAGCCTCGCACTCCCGATGATCGCTAGTCCGCCATCATTTCGTCGGTCACGTTCATATCGGAGTGCACGTGTTGTACGTCGTCGTGGTCGTCCATGGCTTCAATAAGCCTCAGGACTTTCTTGCCCGTCTCGGCATCAACGGTCTTGGGTGCTTTGGGCATCTGCGCCAACTCCGCGACGAGCAATTCGAGATTCTTGGCTTTCAGAGCCTCCAGCACCCGGTTGAAGGCGTTCGGGTCGGAGGTGATTTCGAAGTTTGGGCCGCTAGGTTTGATATCTTCGGCGCCGGCTTCGAGGGCGATGGCCATGAGCGAGTCTTCGTCGATGGCCGAACCTGGGACGACGAACAGGCCCTTTCGATCGAAGAGGTACGAGACGTTGCCGGCCGAGCCCATCTTGCCGCCGCCGCGTTCGAAGATCTTGCGCAGCTCGCCGGAGGTACGGTTGCGGTTGTCGGTCAAGACATCGACGAGAATCGCCACGCCATCGGGGCCGAAGCCTTCGTATTGCAGTTCCTCGATGACTTCGCCCTGCGCCTCGCCGGTGCCGCGTTTGATGGCCCGATCGATGTTGTCCTTGGGCATGCTGACTTCGCGGGCCTTGTCGATGGCATAGCGAAGCTTCAGGTTCATTTCCGGATCGCCGCCCCCACTGCGCGCGGCGATCATAATGGCTCGACTGAGTTTGCTCCAATGCTTCCCGCGTTTGGCGTCGACCGCGGCTTTCTTATGCTTGATCGTCGCCCAATGTGAATGCCCTGACATGATTCACTCTCCCGATGCTCATCGTGTTGCGTCGGACTGGTGCTTGCAAGTCAATTCACCAGTTTTAGTTTACGAGCCGTCTCCTCCGGGCGGCTATCTTTCTTGCCGGGCCGCTCCTCAATGTACAGGTCGACGGCTTTCCGCCACGCCTTCGCCGCCGCGGCCTTGTCGCCGATCTTGAAGTAAATGTCGCCCAAGTGGTCCCACAGGTCCGCGGAGTTCTTGCCGTCGGGCTGGGCCACGGCTTGCTCAAGGATTTGGCGAGCCTCGGTGAGTTTGCCTTTGCGAAACAGCACCCAGCCAAGGCTGTCGAGATAGGCGGCGTTGTCGAAATCGAAGGGATCGGCCTCGTCCTCGCCGCCGTCGCTGTTTTGCCGGGCGCGGCGGTCGAGATCGAGAGCGCGGCGGATGAGCTTCTCCGCTTCGTCCAGGTTCTTGTTGCGGTCGGCCAGCTCGTAACCCAGGAAATTGCAGGCTTCGGCGTCGTTGGGATCCTGCTCGACCAACCGTCGCATGATCTTCTCGCTTTCCTCGTAGCGCTGCAGGTGCGACAATATGCCGGCTTTTCGAATGGATGCCCGGCGCGCGAAACGCGGTGCGAGAGGGGGTTCTTTGACGATACGCGGCGCGGGGGGTTCCTTGACGGTCCCCGTTTTGCCCACGCCGGTGCCCTCGGAAATCCTGTCGCATTCCGACAGCGCTTCGTCGAGCTGGCCGGCCTGCACCAGAATCTCGACGCGGTGCATGCGGCTGAAGAACTTGTTCCCATCGGAAAACGCCAACAAAACGGCCTCGTCGTTTACTTCCAGCGCCTTATCGATCTCGCCGAGTTTCGCCAGCGAAATGTCGAGATAGACGTGATAGAGAAACTTGTTGAGATCCTCGGTCTGAAGACGATTCCGGCAGATTGCCTTGACGTCGGCATATTTCCGGCGTGCGAGAAGCACCTGAATAAGCGCTTCGTCGGTGCTGGCGCGAAAGATCCGTCCTTGCCGATCTTCCGAAGCTCGAAGCGCCTCGCGCAGCAAAGCCTCGGCCGATTCCAGATCGTCCCAACGAACTAACAGGCTCGCCAATCGTTCGAACGTGCGATAATCGAGGTTTTGTTGGCGGAATTGATTCAATCGCTCCGACTCCGCCAGCGGCAAGATCTTGCGAACGATGGACGGATTCCTCGCCAGCACCGACATCATCGCCGCGACGTGCTTGCGCGGGATCTCTGTTTTCTTTTCATTCTTCTCTTTGTCCTTGTCGAACTCGACGCAATACTCGTCCAGTTTTTGCAAGACAACTGCCACACGATCGTGCTTCTCGTAAAGCCGGAACAGGCCCTGATAAACCTCCGGCTTGATGTGCTTCTTCAACAGCTTCACGTACAGTTCCTGCGCCGCGTCGAAGCGATTGGCGTCGCCGTATTGCTCGGCGAGAAGTAGTTGCAAAGGCAGGTTGTCGGGTTCGCGATTGGCGTAGATTTCGAGTCTTTTTGGCCCTTCGGCGCCCTCGCCGAGTTTTCGTGATTGCTCGGCCAACAGGCGATATGGGTCCATGCTGCTGGTTTTGATGAGCCGCAGATATTCCTGAACGTGAATGATCGCGTCGCGCGACTCGCCCTTGGCCGCGTAGGTTTGTGCCAAGTGCCAATGCAGCCGATGGAGTCGGGCTTTTGCCGTGGCGTCGTCGCGGCCGCGGAAGATCTCGCGCGCTTGTTCAAATGCTTGAAGTGCGGCATCGTGCCGGCCGCTCTTCAAACAAACGTCGCCGACCTTTTCCCAGGCGTCGGCTTTTTCGGCCAAGAAGTCGTTTTCGCCGAGGAAACCCGAGTTGCGAAAGCGTTCGCGGTTCTGATCGAGCACGGCCAGGAAGGTCCGCCGCGCTTTTTCGGCCGCTTCGAAGTCCTTCAGTTTTTCAGCCCACGATCCGAGACGATTCAGCATGACCAGCAATTGCTGCGGGTATTTCGCGGCGGATTCTGAATCGACCGCACGCGTCAACGCGGCGAGCGCCTCCTTGGGTTTACTCAAGTCGTGCAATTGATCGGCATATCGCTGCCAGCCTTCGAAATCGGCGGGGTCGCGCTCGGTGACGGACTTGGCCATCGCGAGCGCATCGTCGGGCCGGGCAACCGACAAATAGAGAGATGCCAGCAATCGCCGGGGTGGAACCGCTTCCGGGTCGAGGCGGACGCATTCTTCCAGCGACTTCATCGCCGATAGGAACAAGCCTTGTTTCTGTTGCAAAGCGCC
>JBGQCZ010000577.1:0-4126 GCA_041495645.1 Gemmataceae bacterium
CAACCGACCCACAGCGTCTGCGGGCGGCAAGGCGTCGTCAGGAGTGTTCATACCTTAGTCCTAGCGCCATTCCTCACGACCGCCAAGCGAGACTGAGGTTTATTTCACAGCCTCTCAGCCCCGGCCACGCAATGGCTGGAGAAACCGACATGTACCGGTTTACCGTGCCCTTCACCGACGTTTCGCTCGTGCTCACTCCGCCGCTTGAGTCGCTGCCCGCCTGGCTGCAATTGATTTTGGCCGCGATTGGATTCGCTACTACGGCCGGATTGCTCTTATGGCTTTACAGCTACGAGGTACGCCTGGTGCGGCCCGCAACTGCCATTGGCTTGCTCGGCCTTCGTGCCCTCGTCCTGGCTTTGCTTTGGCTCGTGGTCCTGCAGCCGGTCGTTTCCCGGCCTTCGAGCGAAAAACTCACTGGGCGCGTCCTGGTCGCATTGGATCGCTCCGACAGTATGTCCATCGCCGATCCGCAGCGCGACAACGTCGATAAGGTCAAGCTCGCCCGCGGCTTGGGCCTGGCGTCGGATATTTGCAAGGACGAGCAACTCGATACGTGGCTCAAGCAATATGCCGATCGCGGCGCGCCGATCTTCTCGGCCAATCCCAGCGGCGAAACCGAACGGGCGCTTCACAATCAGGTCGTGGGTCGCATCGATTCTCTGACCCGACTGCAACTTGCCCAAAAAATCCTGGTTGGCGACAAGACCCGATTGATTCCGGAACTGTCGCGACGACACGGCTTGGAAATCGTCGGCTTCTCGCAGGAAATCGGCGACTTGACCCCGGAGGAAGTGACGGCTTTGACAAGCTCCACCGGCGCCGACGCGAAGTCCGCCTTTACCGACTTGCGCTTGCCGCTCCTTCGGGCACTCGAACGGTCCGGACCGGATCGTGGAAAAGTGCTCGGCATCGTCTTGCTCACTGATGGCCAGCACAATTGGGGCCCGCTGCCGTCCGCGAAGGCAAGCGAGCTCGGCAAACTCGGCGTGCCCATATTTCCGATTGTCATCGGCGCCAGGCAGCCGCCGGCGGACATCGCAGTGATCAACGTGCAGGCGCCCACCACGGTGTTCAAGAACTCCGAGGTGCCCGTCGAGGCCCGCATTCAAGTCAATGGCATCACTCCGCGCGAGTTACTCGTGACGCTCGAACAACAAGGCAAGTCGCCGCTTGAAGAGCGAATCCAACACGACGGCAAGACGAGCAGCTACACGGTCCGATTTCAGCCCAAGATGGATGAAATTGGAACCAAGAAGTTGGTGGTAAAGGTCCGGCACGAGCGCGAGGAACTTCGCGATGACAACAACAGCCGCGCGTTGGTCGTCAACGTGGCCGACGACAAGGCAAAAGTGCTTTTGATCGATGGCGAGGCGCGCTGGGAATTCCATTACCTTTCGACCGCCCTGGCCCGCGATCGGTCGATGGAAATCAAGACGGTCGTTTTCTCGCAGCCGCGCTTGGGAGGCTCGCCGGAAGAGGAATTGCAAAAGACCGGATACCCCGCAACCCAACTGCCGCCCGAACCGGATGCCCTCAACAGTTTCGATTGCATCATCTTGGGCGATGTGCTGCCGGAACAATTGCCCATGGCCGACCGGGTTCGGTTGGAGAAGTATGTGTCCGAGCGCGGCGGCACGCTTGTTTTCTTGGCCGGCAAGCGGGCCATGCCGCTCGCGTTCGGCAACACGCCTGCCGATCGCGAAATTGATCCGCTTCTGCGCTTGCTGCCCATCGAAGAACCGCGCGAATTCACGCCCGTGGCCGGGTTCCCGATCGCCTTGACCGGTGAAGGGCGGTTGACGGCGTTCTTGCAAATGGAGTCCGGCGCGGATGCCAGCGAGCGGCGCTGGGCCGAATTGCCGCCGCACTATTGGGGCCTGATCGGCAAGGCCAAGCCCGGCGCCGTGCCGTTGGCGTCGGTTCGCGCCGGAAAAATCAACCCCGATCCAAAAGTTCAAGCCGAGCAGGAGCGGAGTAACGCCCTGATTCTCCGGCAACATTACGGCTTTGGCCGGGTCCTTTTCGTCGGCCTCGACAGTACGTGGCGCTGGCGCTTCAAGACCGGCGACATCTACCACCACAAATTCTGGGGGCAGGTCATCCGCTGGGCCGCGACCGACAAGCCGCTCATCACCGGCAACGAATACGTGCGCTTCGGTACGCGCGAACCCATTTATCGCGCCGGGCAGGAGATTGAATTCATCGTCCGGCTTAGCGACGCGGCCCGTACGCTTGGTCCAAATGCTCTGACCGGCGCCCGGCTGTTCCGCGTCGTTGAAGGCAAACCCGACGAAAACGCCGGCCTGGTCCCGCTCACGCGACGCGAACACCGGCCCAAAGAACTCGAGGCCAAGTTCCGCGATCTGGCCCCCGGCAACTACGTCGTGGAACTCGCGATTCCAGACCTGGCCGACCAGCTTCAGCCGCCGCTCGGCCCCGATGGCAAACCAACCAAGTTGCGAACCGCCTTCACCGTCTCGCAGCCGGACAGCGCCGAAATGGTGGAACTCGGAACCAACCGATCGCTGCTTGAAGACCTCGCTCAACGGAGCGACGGACAAGTCTTCGAACCCGAAGACGCCGGAGAGTTGGTTGAACGCCTGAAGAAAGCAATTTCGATGCGGCAATTCCGCCACGAAACGCGCTTGTGGCGATCGGCATGGACGCTCGTGCTTTTCTTGTTGCTGCTAACCGTCGAATGGGTCGGGCGCAAGTTGGCGGGATTGCCGTAGGGCGTGTCAGAGTTCGGCCGCGAGGAACTTGGCGACTCGAGCTCGATAGTCGCGCGCGTCGCCAAGTTCCGTGCTGCTGGCCGGGCATCTCACCAGTCGCCAACGATTTCACCGCGCATCGGAGTTGTCAGGGCCCAATAAATCGACGGCCTCATCGACGAATTGAGGGACCTGACGGACCCGTCCGCCATGCCCACGGGCATGCTGGAGTGAGCAGTATTTGGGATTCGACCGTTGCATTCCAATAGTGGCGGTCGAATTTGGAAGGTCAAGGGCTCGCTGCCGACTGACACTGGCGGTTGCCCGGAAGTGATCGGATAGATATCCATGCTCGAATCGTCAGGCGGGAAATTGGGGCCTCCATCCGCGAATGAAGGACGATGACTGCCCAGCGGCAAGCCGTTTTGGTCGATGACCACGGTGCCTTGCTTTATGGTCCATAAGAATACAACTCCTTGGCATTGCGAAGAGTAATGCTCCGCAAAGAGGATTGTGTTCGAGGTTCCGTCTCGGAAGGTAGCGTTGAAGTTGGGACTGCCGCGAAAGACTTGCCCGTTTCCAGCATAGCTAGCAAAGGGGTTCGCGGCTGCCGAGTCGTCCGCCACCAGACCCAGAGTTGGATCACCTGGACACAAATAAGCTGTCACGCGAAAGCTCTCAGTTGGCAACATGTAACTCTGGTCGGTGATATGGCTGAAGAGAATGTCCTGCTCGATGTAGGGCAGCAGGGCTGTGAAGAGCGGGGCGTACTCATTTTGTCCACGAGCGGAAGCAGCGAGGTTGGGCAGCCGGCCCGCGTGAACACTTGCGTAGTTCTGAGTGGCAAGATTAAGTTGCCGAATGTTATTCGAGCATCTGATCCGAGTTGCGGCGGTGCGAATGGGCTGAACAGCCGCCAGCAGTAAGCCGATGAGAATGCCTACGATGCCAATACAAACGAGAACTTCAAGGAGCGTGAGTCCGGGCCGCAAATTGCCAGCGACTTCTCCGCCCTTCGCTCGATTGCGTGAAAAGATTGCGGAGCTAGTTTTGCGAGAGTTCATATGGTCCATTCCCCTTTCCATCCGTGCATTCCAATCATGTTGGGGATATGCCTGCCGCAGCGACGGAATTGAGCGGCAGGCACCCTAGCCGCTCGGAGGCAGCATGCTACGGCGTGATTGTTGCTACGGATGTCGATTTGGTAATGGTCGTTCCTTGACCAGGGTTCACCCTCTTTACGAAATCAGCTGAGATAGCCCTACGGCGGCACACTTGCCGCGGAAAACCCTTGAGGCATCTCACTGTGGCAGGGAACCACTTGGACTCTTTTGGACTTTTCCCGGTGTGCGCAGATTCTGGATTCTCGACCTAACTCGTTGACGGACCGAACTTTCCCGCCACCAGGCGAA
>JBGQCZ010000578.1:0-4121 GCA_041495645.1 Gemmataceae bacterium
GGGCGAGGCTCCTGCCGAGCCGAGCCTTTGCACAAGCTCGGCAGGAGCCTCGCCCTCCCTGACTACCTCCCGGCGAATGATTACGACGCCGCGTCGCGACTGCGTTGCGAGCGCCCCAATTTCTTGCGGTCGTTTTCCTTCAGCAAGGACTTGCGCACGCGCACCGCCGTCGGCGTGATTTCCACGTATTCGTCTTCCTCGATGTACTCCAGCGCCAATTCCATCGTCATCTGCCGCGGGGCTTTGATGGTTACCTTGGCCTCGGCCGTCGACGAGCGCACGTTGGTCAGTTTTTTCTCGCGGGCGATGTTCACCGGCAGGTCGTTGTCGCGGCAATGCTCGCCGACGACCTGGCCTTCATAGACCTCCTCCATCGGCGTTACGAACAGGATGCCGCGGTCCTGCAAGCCTTCGATGGCGTAGGCTGTGGCCTTGCCTGTTTCTGTAGAGACCATTACGCCGTTGGTGCGGGACGGGATTGGACCTCGAAATGGCTGATAATCGTAAAAATTGTGGTGCATCACCGCCTGACCTTGGGTGACGTTCAATAGCCGGTTGCGCAGGCCGATCAATCCACGCGCGGGGATGGTGAATTCGACATTGGTCATGTCGCCGTGCGAGGCCATTTTCACGCATTCGCCGCGCCGCCCGCCGACCAGTTCCATGACCGAGCCCAGTGACGCCGGCGGCACTTCGATCACCAAATACTCGATCGGCTCGTGCGTTTTGCCATCGACCTCGCGCATGATCACTTTCGGCTTGCCGACCGACATCTCAAAGCCTTCGCGGCGCATCGTTTCGATCAAGATGGAAAGATGCAGCAATCCGCGGCCGGAGACGATGAACTCATCGACGCGGCCTTCGTTCGGTTTCACGCGCAAGGCGACATTTTTTTCGAGCTCGTGCATGAGGCGTTCGCGAAGTTGCCGGCTGGTGACGTACTGGCCGTCGCGGCCGACGAACGGCGAATCGTTGATGCGGAAGAGCATGTCCAGGGTCGGCTCATCGACGCTGATGGGCGGCAGCGCTTCGCCCTTCTCGATATCCACGATGCAATCGCTGATGTCCACGCCTTCGATGCCGACCACCGCGGCGATATCGCCGGCGCCCAACTCCGTGCATTCGGTGCGGCCCAAGCGATCGAATTCGAACAGTTGTTTGATGTTGGCCTCGGTGCGCTTGCCGTCGCGCTTGATGAGGGCCACGCGCTGGTTCTTGCGAATCTTGCCGGCGAAGATGCGGCCCACGCCGATGCGGCCCACGAATTCGCTGTAGTCGATTGACATCACCTGCATTTGCAGCGGCGCATCCAGATCGACGACGGGGCAGGGGACCTTGTCCAAGATCGTCTTGTACAACGGTTGCAGATTCTCCGGCTTGACGTTCAGGTCCAGCGTGGCGATGCCTTCGCGGCCCGAGGCGTAAATCGTCGGAAAATCAAGCGTCTCGTCGTCAGCGTCCAGCTCCACGAAGAGATCGAAGATGAGATTTTGCACTTCGGTGATGCGCGCGTCGGGCCGGTCGATTTTGTTGATAATCACAATCGGCTTGAGCCCGCAGCCGAAGGCTTTGCGGAGTACGAAGCGAGTTTGCGGGAGCGGTCCTTCCGCGGCGTCCACCAGCAGAAACGCGCCATCGGCCATGTTCAAGACGCGTTCGACTTCGCCGCCGAAGTCGGCGTGGCCCGGGGTGTCGATCAGGTTGATCTTTACGTCGCCGATCTTGAACGCGATGTTCTTCGAGAGAATGGTAATCCCGCGTTCGCGTTCGAGCGGATTGGAATCGACAATGAGCCCGTGCTGCCCGCCGGCCAGGCGATTCAATTCCTCCAGGCGGAACAGCCCCGATTGGCGCAGCATGTTATCGACCAGCGTGGTTTTGCCATGGTCGACGTGCGCGATAATGGCCACGTTCCGCAACTCGGTCCGCTTCTGCTTCATGAAGTTTGGCTCATTCCGTTCCAAAGGACGTGCGAATATCTGGCCCGTCCCGTCTGGCGTGGGTATTATAGCGGGCGCGATGGAAATCGTTCACACCCAGCGTCGAACACGAAGGTTTCATGAAGCTTTACTTGATCCGGCACGCGGAAGCCGTGGCTGCGGCTGCTAACGACGCGGACCGAGAACTCACCGAACTCGGTCGCGAACAGGCCCGCCGCCTGGCGGACACGTTCCAACGCTTGGGCGTTCGTTTTGATGCCGTTGTGGCCAGCCCGCTGGTTCGAGCGCAGCAGACGGCCGCCGAGATCTTGGCTTTGTTGGCCGACCCGAAACCGGCCTTGCACACATTGGACGAGATCGGCCTCAGGGTGCGCCCGAAGCGAATCGTGAAGTTCTTGCGAGACTTGGGGCCGAAGTCCGTGGCCATTGTCGGCCATCAGCCGGGCCTGTGCAACTTCGCCGCCTGGCTGATCGGCAGCAAGAAAGCCCAACTCGACCTCGAAAAGGCCGGCTTTGCCCGCATTTGCTGCGACTCCTGGGAGAAGGGCGGCGGCGTGCTGGATTGGCTCATTACACCCGATTGGTTGTAGCCCACGTGACGCAAAGACCGGAGGCGAGTATGAACATCCTTATTTATGCTGTGGTCTACACAATCGGGATCACTATCAGCACCGCACTCCTTGCGGGCAGCTTGTTCTTAGTTGAAGATGTCAAATCGGGTTCCTTCAAAGAGCTTGGAGTCTGGCCAACACTGGCCCGTTGCGCCGGTATATGCGTGACAGTGAACTTGCTCGGTCTCCTACCCTATTCGCTTGTGGTCGTCCTGATTGTCTGGTTTGTCGGAATCATGTTTCTCTTTCAAAAAACGTTCGTCCAGACACTGATTCTCTTTCTGGTGAATGCGCTGCTCGGTTGCGGCATCTCGGGAGCGGTCCGGTTCTTATTGGTTCGACTTTTGTCGTAGAGCACGGCGTTTCGTCATCGAAATAGAATCCAGGCGAGCCAAACCAAGTATCCAATCCCAATCGCCAGAAACAACAGCGGCACGCCAAGTCGCAGACCGCGACTTTCCCAACTCGGTCAGGTTCCACACAATCGTTTCCCGAACGGCTGATCCTTTCCGCCGACGATGCCGCGGCGCAGTCCGTACAGCTTGATGAAACCCAGGGTTGTAAAGCTCAGCCCGATGGCGGCTGGCACGAACCAATCCGAAAAGGAGATCATTGGCTGATCCCTCGCGTTTATGACTTTTCCAACCAGGTCTTGAGAACCTCTCGGGCTCGTAGTTCGTCGTTCCGATGAACCCACACTTCGGGCGTGACGCTTCCCGTCGGCACGATGCCGAATCCGCCGAGGTATTCGCCGACCACTTTGCAACTGATGCCCTCATCCTGCAGAGCTTGGCGCCAGCCGTACGCTTCCGCGACACTTGCAGCCGACGCAACACGGACGATTTCATCGGGAGTGCTGGTATCCATGGTTGCCTCGATTTCGAACCGGTGATCGACTCGATTAGAACTATGCAATTCATGTGCCGTTCCCGTCGAGTGAGAACAGGCCATCATTTCACTCTTGATTTCCGTGGAAATGAACCCTGGCACGGCAAATTCGCACACCCGTCGGGAAAAATGGCACAGCCCAATTTTTCTCTTACTTAACTTCATCGGGCTTTAGCAAACGAAATGCCGCATGTCCAAAGGCGGAGCCGGGAACGCCGCGATCTTTCGAGAAGGGCATCAGCTTACCCAATTGGTCGGCGGCGGACGCGGGCGACATGCCGCGCACCAGCACCATATCCAGGTAGGCGAACTCGATGATGGCGCTGGCGGCCCAATCGACTGTGTTGGCATAGCCCGAGACTGGGAAACGGTTGGCTTTGTCCACAGCGCCGAGAATCTCTTCGCCGGCTTTGCCTCTCATGATTTCGCACGACGAGAAATGCAACAGCTTGAGATTGGCGGCGTAACGCAGCGTTTCGCCCAGCACTTTGGCCGGCACAGTTTTGCCGTCGGCTTCCGGGCCTTTCGCCGAACCGTGACTGGCGATGACCAGCACGGCCGGTTCGGCCAAATAAGCCAGTTCGCCGCACCAGCGTCGCATGCTCGCTTCGTCGGTGAAGAACCGGTGCCGCACCTGAACCTTCGGCGCTCGCGAGAAGAAGGCGCGCAGCATGTTGCCGAA
>JBGQCZ010000579.1:0-4117 GCA_041495645.1 Gemmataceae bacterium
CGAGTCGAGCATTCCACGTTCTTGCAAATCGGTGAGCAGATTCGCGAATGGTCGGTCGAATTCGCCGAGTTGTTCGATATGGAAATCAAAATTCTCGTGATGCGTGTCGTAATTTGAATGCGTCACTTTGACGAAGGTCACCCCGCTTTCGAGCAGGCGGCGGGCGAGGAGACAATGCCGGCCGAAATCGTGACTGCCATAGCGTTCGCGTTGGGCGGCCGGTTCCTGCGCCACGTCGAACAGCTTCGTTTGCCGCATGAGTTGGGCGGCTTGTTCGTACGACTCCATGTAGGCTTCGGTTTCGGCGGTCTTGCGCCCGGCGGCAAATTGCTTGTCGAGGCTTTGACGGAAAGCGTTGCGTTTCTGGTCTGCCGTCTCACTCAAGTTCTCGGGTCGCAATAAATTGGCCGGCGGCTTGCCGTCGCCGAGTGCAACCGATGCGTACTTCGGACCGAGAAACGCCGAATCGGTCTTACCGAAGCCGCCGCCGCCTTTTGGCGTGATCTGCACGTAACCCGGCAACGGGCAATCGGGAGGGGCGAGCAACTTGGCCATGACTGAGCCAAGGTGCGGATACTCCAAGGCCGGGTCGGGCCGGCGGCCGGTATGCATGATGACCGCGCCCTTGCCGTGATCGTCTTCGGCGGTGTTGATTCCGCGCACGAGCGCCATGCGGTGCGCCAACTTCGCCGTGTGCGGCAACAGTTCGCATATTCGCGTGCCGGTCACCGACGTTGGAATCGAGCGAAACGGGCCACCCGTGTCGGTGCCCGGCTTCGGGTCCCAGGTCTCAAGTTGGCTCACGCCTCCGCTTAGCCAAACCAGCAGGACGCGCTTCTGTTGTTTCGACAATTCCGCTGCGGCGGCGGGTGAAGCGAGGGCGCCAAGTCCGAATGTTCCCAACGCCCCCGCGGTCGCACCCATGAATGCACGGCGGGAAAGGGCGTGTTCGGGCGATTGACAGGCATACCAGCTTCTCATGATCGTCCCTCGTCAATGATTAAACCGGAACTCCGCCGAGGCCAGCAGCGCCCAGGCCAGTTCCTGCAAGGCCGCGGGGCGGTCCTTCTCGCGGCCCTTCAAGTAATCGGCAACCATACGCAGCTCGTCCGCCGTCGGGCGGCGCGTTAATATTCCGACAAACAACTCGTCCGCCACGGCCGCGTCATCCTTTGCTTTCGCCAACTGACCCGTTAGGCTCGCCAGGTATTGACGCAACAGCGAACCATTCGACACAAACAGCGTTTGATCCAGCGTCGCCTGGAAGCCCGACTCCGGCTCGCCCGGCTTGCCGCCAAACGTATTGACGAACGACGTCACTTGCCCCAAGCCGCGTTGTGCGATCGGCAAATCCACGGCTTGCATCAGTGACCACGCCAGTTGCTCCGGCGACAGCGGCTTGAGCGCCGCGACCAGGAACTTCTCGGGCGCTGGCTCGGATCCATTCGGCCGTACGCTCGATCGCTGATAGGTCTGACTCAACGCCAGTTCCTTCAGGAACCAGCGAACATCAAACTTGTGTGCGATCAAATCATCGGTGAGCTGGTCAAGCAATTCGGGGTGCGACGGGGGGTTCGCTTTGTGATCGAAGTCAACCGGATGGACCAGTCCGCGGCCCATCATCATCGCCCACAGGCGATTCGCAGCCGTGCGGGCAAATTGCCGGCTGGCGGCGAGGTTGGGGGCCAACTGCGAACGGCGGCTGAATTGCGGAACGCCGCGCACGCCTTTGGCCGGCGCTACTTTGTATTCCTTGCCCTTCTCCAGCTTTGGCTCGGCTACAATCGGCCCGAACGGCACCCGCAACATGGCAGTCTTGACCGCTTTCGACGGATCGAAGACCGAAGTAAAGGTTACGTCGCCGTCCGCCTTTTCGCCGAGAGCGACCGGCTTTGCTTCGAGCACGACCTGGCTGCGCGAGAGGAATGAGTACAGGCCGTAGTAATGATCCTGCTTGTAGGCGTTGACGAGCGGATGGTCGTGGCACTGGCAGCAGGTGAGGTTCATGCCGAGAAAGATGCGCGAGATATCGCGGGTGAGCAGGTGCGGTTCAGCGTCGCGATCGAGGACGAACCTCGCGGCGGCCCGCGCCTTGGGATCGGCCCCGTCGGCGGAAAGAACCTCGCGCACAAGAGCATCATAAGGTTTGTTCGCCGCGAACGACTCGCGCAAGAACTTCTGCCACTCGGCCCCCGGCACGTTCTTGTCCGGCCGGCGATCCATCAGCAGATTGTCGAAGACATAAGCGAGTCGCCGCGCGTGTTCCGGGCTTGCAAGTAAGCGTTCGATGAGCCTGCCGCGTTTGTCCACCGACTTATCACCGAGAAACGTCGGCACTTCCGCCGCGGCCGGAATCGTCCCCGTCAGATCGAGAGAAACGCGGCGCAGGAACTCGGCGTCGGTCGCGAGCGGCGCGGACTTCTTCGCATAATCCGGAGCGCCCGCCGCGATGCGGGCATCGATTGCTTCGTGAAGCGATTGCGCGCGAAGCGAACCGATGCCGAACAAAAGCACGGCCAAGGCCAATCGCATGGGATGTTTGACATTCATCGCGGTGCTTCCAGGGGATGGAAGTCAAGGCCGGCAGGGGGGGTGCGAGCAAATTCATCAAACGGACGCGGATCGCGTCCTGGCAGGTAACAGCGATTGTAACCGACGCACCTGCCAAGTCAAGCGCCGAAGGGCTGCAAATTCCCGCGCATGAGGTGGCGGCGGGGGCTCGTTGTCAAGCATTTTGTAAGGCGCACGATTTGGGCGCGCCCCCGTTGGCGGCCTGACGGCCTTACGGTTTCCCAAGCAGAAGACGCGTGGTTTCGCGGGCGGTAAGGGCGCAAATGATCGTGTTTTGGCATCATGGGACGATTTCTTGGCTCGATACTTGCATTGTGTGTTGGTGTTTGGTCTACTGTCGTGAGGCAATAGCCGCTCGTTTGGTGCGAGGGGCATTTACCTCATGAGTTATGTATTTCTCTCCCGGAGGATCGTGATGAAGCATCTCGCTGCCGTAGCCGTCGTGGCGTTGATTGGACTTGGCGTCGCTCAGGCCGCCGACAAGCCCAACCCGACGGGCACCTGGAAGTTCACCGTGAAGATGGGCAACAACACTCGCGACGTCACCGTGAAGCTGAAGCTCGACGGTGACAAACTAACGGGCGCCATGCCCGGCCGAAACAATCAAGAGACTGCTATCGAAGAGGGAACGTTCAAGGACGGTGAGGTATCGTTCAAGATCACGCGCGACCGAAACGGCACCAAGACCGTCACGACGTACACGGGCAAAGTGGACGGCGACACAATCAAAGGCAAAATCAAACGCGGCGACATGGAACCGACGGAATGGGAAGCAAAGCGTTCAAAGGACTGATCCCTCTTCCGCCTGCCCGCGCGGCATCCGCGCGGGCAGGGATGGCTTCGGTGAAATGGCGGACATTGACACCGCCCCTTGGGGACTTAGGATGCCCCCATGAAGCCGCCTTTGGTTTGGTTCAACAAGTATCTGAGCAACACTTGGGAAATCATCTCGTCTCTCAGCCAATCGCGCCGCCCGGACGAATTCCGCATTCTGTGCACTCATCCCTGGAATCGCTACCGCGGTCGGAATTGCAGCGACCTGTTCGAGCGCGAGCCTGTAGGTCTTCGTAAGGATCAGTACGTCGATTATTGTCTGGATGTGGTCCGGCGGCATGGGGTTTCGCTGTTCCTTCCGCGCCGAAATCTGCTGGCGATCTTACGATCCCATTCGCGCTTCGAGGCTCTTGGCGCAAAGATCATCGCCGCCGCCGACGCAGCGAACGTTGCGTTGGTTGATGACAAGGCCAAAGTGTACACTGCCTTGCGGAACGAAGACGTTCATTTGCCCGTTTACGCGGTCGTGAATGATCTCGCGGAATTCGATGCGGCGTGGAAACGCCTGCGCTTGAAGCACCAATTGCTCTGCTACAAACCGTCCATTGCGGTCTACGGACTTGGCTTTCATATCATCGCTGGTAACGGCCACGGCATCAAACAGTCACCCGACGGCAAGCCGTCAATCATCAGTCTGTGCGACGCTCGCGGCCGCCTGGCAAAAAAGGGCCGCTTCCGCGACCTGCTCGTGATGCAGTACCTGCCCGGCCCG